>JANNFJ010001149.1:0-3985 GCA_031379725.1 Calothrix sp. OTE_75_metabat_31 | reverse complement strand
TTTGGGAGAGTTTTTGCGTAAGTCCTAATAAGTAAGTTAATATCTTGAACGTGCAACGAGGAAACAATGAATACGCTCAATTGAGACTATAAATGCCTATAAATAATCCATTTTAATGGATTTTCGCCATTAGACAGGGATTTGCAATCCCTGTCAGGATATCAGGCAAGTCTAACTAAATTGCAGCAACATTCATAATTTACCTATCTACTTTGATTTTTTTGAGGTTGGTCTGTTTTGACAGGAGGAAGATTGCTGTAATATGTAAAAAATAAAGCTATAAACAACCATATAAGTAATAAATTTACCTTGGGTTTTTTCTTCTTTATTTTGCGTTCTTGACCGGTTTTAAGGTTTACATACCTATTTGGATTTTCCGCATCTTGCACATAACCATCACAACAATTAGAGCAACCACCACAGTTACAATGCTTATCTGACATAAGTTAATATTGGAAGTATTAAGTAGAGTGGACACTATCTACCAAACGCAGGCACGCTCTACAGAATCTAGCCTTTAAAACCACTCACACCACTAAGATTAGCCACTATTTAATGTACTAATAGGAAACAGATTTTTACTTCAATCGTGACTATTGTTTTTTATTTTGACAGCCATAAAATACCTGCAATGTTATCAATTTTGCAGCAGTATTCTCGATGAGCGTGAAATTCAGTTTTAGGATAATTCATACATACATTATAACTAGCCAATCTTGTTTGTTATTTTCTCCGATGTGAATTTTATTAAGTATAAATAATTAGAAAAAGTATATTAGTAAGTGTAGGTTGGGTGTCAATACTGGTAGGTTTTGGGGAAATTAGAAACCCAGTATCTTGGAGGATGCCGCTGATGAATCAGGGGTGACACCCCTCAATAGCAGTATAGAGACTTATATAATGCCCACACTCCCGCCCTACCATTCTATGGTAGGGCTAATAGTAACAAAGCCTGCCTTCAGCAGGCTGAGTCCCAAGGGGACACGCACTCGCGTTCGTTCCGATTAGCACTTACTGCTTCAAGCCCGGAGGCGGTATGAGGGCAAACGAGGGGTCTAGCCCTCTATTTGCCAGCAGCATCCTTGAAGATAGCGGGAATAAGCCCCCTCGACTATCCAAAACCTACGTAGTATTGGGTTGGGTTGCACTCCGTTCCATCCAACCTACGATTTCCCAATCGCAATGTTAGTAAAGCCCAGAGGATGGGTACTCTAACGCTAGGATTCGACTTAACCTCATGACTAAGCCTAGCGTTCAACTCGGTAAATCTCTATCTTTGCGGCTTGTACTAATTGTCCCATTTGTGGTGCAAATTTTTGCTGCTGTGGGATTGGTAGGATATCTTTCTTTTCGGAATGGACAAAAAGCTGTCAATGAAATGGCTTTGAAGCTGCAAAATGAAGTCAGCGATCGCGTCGAACAACATCTAGATAGCTATCTAAATACAGCACGCCATCTTGCTCAGGGGCTAGGTGATACAGTAGATACTGGATTACTCGACCCCCAGGATAAAGACAAGGTGAGACGTTATTTTTGGAAGCAGATGCAAATCTATAACATTGGTTATATTGGTTTTGCTTTCAAATCAGGAGATTTTGCCGCTGCTGGACGTTTGCTTGATGATGGACGAGTCACAGTTGATGAGGTATCTCCACAAAAATACGGAAATTCTCACAACTATATTTATGAGACAGATAGTGAAGGAAATCGGACAAAGCAGATTCTAGACCTTGGAGATTATGCTTTTCAAAAAGAGTCTTGGTACGCAGATACTGCCGGGTCGGGTAAATCGATGTGGAGTTCAGTTTATCAATGGCAGATGCCACCTTATACTCTATCTGTTTCTGCAAACCGTCCAGTTTTTGACAAAAGTAAGAACTTGATTGGGGTGATTGGAGTAGACCAACGGTTAACCCAAATTAGCGATTTTTTACAGCAATTAAAGATTAGTCAATCGGGAAGAATATTTATTTTAGAGCGAAATGGCTCATTAATTGCTAATTCTGGTCAAGAAAAACCCTTCACCCTTGTAAATAAACAACCTCAGCGACTGAAAGCAAGCGATAGTGAAAATCGTCTTATTCAAGCAACAACTAAATACCTGATTAAGCAATTTGGAAGCTTAGACAAAATTAAAGATAGACAAACATTAAAGCTTTTACTTGATGGAAAACAACAATTTGTTAAAGTAACACCCTGGAAGGATGATTGGGGTTTAGATTGGTTAGTTGTGGTTGCGATTCCTGAATCCGATTTCATGGGAAAAATTAATGATAATAATCGCATTACTATTTTACTTTGTTTCGGTGCGTTAGTTATTGCCACGCTGTTAGGAATATTAACCTCACGATGGATTACTAAACCAATTTTGCGGTTGCGAAAAGCAAGTGAAGCTATTGCTAAGGGTGAACTCGAACAGCAAGTTGAAATTGTTGGCATTCACGAATTAGAATCTTTGGCTAATTCCTTCAACCAAATGGCAGGACAATTACGCACATCATTTACAACGTTGGAAAGAACGAATACGATACTCGAAGAACGTGTAGAAGCACGTACGAATGAATTAAAAACAGCTAAAGAAATTGCGGATAATGCTAATGAAGCGAAAAGCGAATTTCTTGCGAATATGAGTCACGAATTGCGGACTCCGTTAAATGGTATTCTTGGCTATGCACAAATTTTACAGCGTAGCGAATCGCTGACTTCTAAGGGATATAAAGGAGTCGAAATTATCTACCAATGCGGGTCGCATTTGTTGACTTTGATTAATGATATATTAGATTTGTCGAAAATTGAAGCCAGAAAAATGGAGTTATACCCGACAGATTTTCATTTGCCAGCATTTTTGGAAGGTGTGGCTGAAATTTGTCGAATTAAAGCCGAACAAAAGGTAATCGATTTTATTTATCAAGTAAGTGAAGATTTACCAATTGGTGTCCGTGGTGATGAAAAGCGATTGCGGCAGGTTTTAATTAATTTGCTAGGTAATGCAATTAAGTTTACCGATAAAGGTAGCGTGACTTTTAAAATAGCTGTCACTTCTGTAAGGTCATTAGAAAACAAATTAGAACAACTGACAAATGACCAACAACAAAGGACAAATTACAAAATTAACTTTCAAATTCAAGATACCGGGGTGGGTATGACTCCGCAACAATTAGAAAAGATTTTCTTACCATTTGAACAAGTTGGAGATACTAAAAAACAATCTGAAGGAACGGGGTTAGGATTAACTATTAGTCAGCAAATTGTCCAAATGATGGGCAGTAAATTAGAAGTTCAAAGTCAAGTCGGGGAGGGAAGTATATTTAGCTTTGATGTGGAGTTAGAAGAATCAAAACAATGGGCAGATGCTTCGAGGGTGTTACAACAAGGTACTGTAACAGGTTATGAAGGCAATCACCGCATAATTTTAATCGTAGATGATAAATGGGAAAATCGTTCGGTAATTGTCAGTTTGCTAGAACCGATTGGTTTTGAGGTTATCGAAGCAAACGATGGTAAAGAAGCTTTAGTTAAAATTACTGCTTATCCACCCGATTTGATTATTACAGATTTGATGATGCCGGTAATGGATGGTTATGCTTTGATGGAACAGTTGCAAAAATCTTCACAGAAAAATATTCCCATTATTGTTTCTTCTGCTAGTGTCTTTGAAAGCGAACAATATAAAAGTTTGAATGCAGGTGCTTGTGCTTTTATACCTAAACCAGTTGCCGCTGATAGTTTGTTGGAATTATTGCGATCGCATCTCAATTTAGAATGGGTTTACGCTGTATCTGCTTCGGTTACTAGTAATCAGGATAAAGCTGATGAAGTTATTTTCCCGGAAGTGAAAATTTTGATGCATTTGTGCGAATTAGTGGAAGATGGTGATGCTGATAGTATTTTGAGTATAGTTAATGGCTTAAAGTTAGAAAATTCTGATTTGACTGTTTTTGCGGATAGAGTGACACAATTGGCAGATAATTTTCAGTTGAAGAAG
>JANNFJ010001141.1:0-2126 GCA_031379725.1 Calothrix sp. OTE_75_metabat_31 | reverse complement strand
GAAAATCGATTACATTGGGCTGCCAACTGACACCCTGATTTCTATATTAACCTAGATTTTTGTACAAGATTCGCGCCTTGAAACATATGATAGATTAGTTTCAATTGGTAAAGCTGCACAAATATTCATTTATAAGCATTGATTTGATATGCTCACTTCGTTTGGGGGAGAAGAACACTTTGGTGTAGAAGTGGTAATTTTCAATTTTCTTAGAAGATACTAGTTTTAAGGAAGATTTAGCCCCTAGGATGTATTGCCCATTATCATTGTTTTCTAGGCGTGTTTGTTATATGGCAATTCTTTGCCATAATCATCCAAAAACCTGGGAAACTTTTATTAAAATGATTGACTGTCATGCAAATATTGAGTAATATTTCATCAGGTCGAAACCCCAACATTCATAGAGCATTATGTCAACTCTTACCTACGTTAAGGGACTCCCGACTCCATTAGAAGAAATGACAGTACTTGGATTTAGTGAGTTCGAGTTATTTCTAAATGCTTTTTCCCCCATATATAAAAATGCTGTTTGCGAAACTATTGAGAAATTGCAATCTCCCGAAAGTTTTAATAAATCTCAGCTTAATAGCCACTTACAGGCTAAATATGGAATTAATAAGCGTCATGCTAACGGAGTAATCTCTTGTGCTAGAGGTAAGTTAGACTGTAAGAGTGAATGTAGAAAGAAACATATTAAGCAGTTGTCAGGAAAATTAAAAAGTGCGAAACAATGGATAGAGAAGCAACTAAAAAAAATAAAGCACGCATCAAAATTTTATTCTAAAAAGAATTGGATATCATCTAAAACAGGATGTATATTTCCATTAAGCTGTGATTTGAAAACTAGAAAAAGTATTTGGCGATTTGTTAGATTTAATATTCATCACTAAAATCGGTATATTTACAAATTAGAAAAACGTATACAACATTTAAAGTCTTCATCCATACATGTTAAAGTCTCTAATTCCGATATATTTATTGTTGGATCTAAAGATGAAACGTTTGGAAATTCTACATCTCAATGGGATGGAAACATTCTCAAGTTTCGAGTACCTTATTGTTTAGAAGCTAGATTTGGTAAATACGTTGAAACTAAAATAGGTAATTTTGATAGGAATATTAATAGATTACCTACTGATGGTGCAAACACTTGGCACTTTTACAAAAAAGATAATCGATGGGTAGTTGCAGTTCAATTCACACCAACAAATGTAACAAAAGCATCAAGACCATTGCAGTACGGTGCAATAGGTATAGATTTAAATCCAACATCTATAGGATGGGCATATGTTGACTATCAAGGCAACTTAAAAGCTAGTGGTAAAATACCATTACAACCAGATTTACCTTCAGGAAAACAACAAGCACAATTAGTAGATGTCTGTTTGCAAATTGCAATCTTAGCTCAAACTTTGAAGAGTCCCGTAGTTTGTGAGGAGTTAGATTTTACTGTTAAAAAAGAACAGTTAAGAGAGACTTGTAAGCGTTATGCAAGAATGTTGTCCAGTTGGACATATTCGGAATTTTTTAAACAATTAAGTTCAATACTTAGTAATCGCGGAATTACATTAGTTTTTAGAAATCCAGCGTTTACAAGTTTGATTGGTTTAACTAAATACTCTCGTCAATACGGTGTCAGTAGCGATATAGCTGCGGCTATCGCAATCGCACGACGTGGGATGGGTTTAAGCGAAAGATTACCGCACTCCGTGCAAGCTTATCTAGACGTGAAGTCTAGAAAACACATAGGTCATGGGTGGAGAAAATTTAATAATCTGATACGTCAAAACATTGGAATAATTAAGTCTCGGCATAGTTATTTTGGTGTCTCTAACTGGGGACTATTGGTTAAGGATGTTGTTGAGTCTTCATACCGAGCAACATCCAAGCGAGAGCGTTAATAGTTTTTGACGTAAAGTTATACCGTGGACTTTGGTCTAGGTAACCCTTGATTTTTATAAGCGGTCAAAGATGTTGTGTTTAATGAAGATAAGGCACAAATGGTTGATGGTTATGCATCTGCAAATTTCTCCATTCTTCGCAGTTTTGTAATTAACTTGTTTCGTCATAATGGTTTTGATTCTCTGACTAAAGCAATACGTCATTGTGCCCATAACATCCTATTG
>JANNFJ010001119.1:0-7109 GCA_031379725.1 Calothrix sp. OTE_75_metabat_31 | reverse complement strand
CCAGCCGCATATTGGATTGATAAGTCAGAAGAGGAAATTCTCAAAGCCACCCTTGTTGAATTGGAAACACTCTTCCCTCAACATTTTGGTGCCGAGAATCCAGCAACTTTGCTTAAATATAAAGTTGTGAAAACTCCACGTTCGGTTTACACAGCGACTCCCGGTCGCCAAGAATACCGTCCTTCTCAAGTAACTCCGATTAGTAATTTCTACCTCGCAGGGAGTTATACTATGCAGCCATTTCTTGGCAGTATGGAAGGTGCCGTGCTTTCTGGTAAACTGACAGCGCAGGCGATTAACGCCCAAGCAAAACTAGAGGCACAAACTAAAACAACGCCAACGCCAACCCGTAAGCCTGCAACGAATGCTGCAACTGCCTGATTCCCAAGAGCGCATGAAAACCTCCGTCTCTGCGGAAGAGTCCTACAACCGATGTCGTCACTTGACCGCGAAGTATGCCAAGACATTCTATCTTGGCACTTTGTTAATGAGTCCAGAAAAACGACGAGCCATTTGGGCAATTTATGCTTGGTGTCGTCGTACCGATGAATTAGTCGATGGACCTGCTGCCCAATTGACCACACCTGAAACTCTCGATAGGTGGGAAATTCAGCTTGAATCGATTTTTTCGGGTCATCCGGGTGACGACTTGGATGTTGCATTGGTTGATACTATCAAGTGTTACCCAATGGACATTGAACCCTTCCGTGACATGATTACTGGTCAACGTATGGACTTGTATCGAAGTCGCTACGAGACTTTTGACGAGTTATATCTTTACTGTTATCGTGTTGCCGGTACTGTCGGCTTGATGTCAACATCAGTAATGGGTGTAGATACGGTACAAGACACAACACCTTGGAACCGCGATCGCAAACCTTATATTCCTATAAAAGAAGCGGTCGCTTTGGGAATCGCCAACCAACTTACCAACATCCTCCGCGATGTCGGTGAGGATGCGCGACGCGGGAGAATATACCTTCCCCAAGAAGACCTAGCACGATTCGACTACACCGAAGACGACCTATTAAAGGGCGTTATCGATGACCGCTGGCGTGCTTTAATGCGCTTTCAAATTGCCCGTGCCCGTGAATTTTATACCCAAGCCGAACGCGGAATCAGTTATTTATCTGCTGATGCTCGGCTGCCCGTCTGGGCAGCAACAATCCATTACAGCCGCATTTTGGGAAGAATCGAACGCAACAATTATGATGTGTTCTCCCAACGTGCCTATGTACCGCAGTGGCAAAAATTACGCAGCCTGCCCGTTGCTTGGTTGCGATCGCAAGTCTTATAATGTCATCTGTCCAAGATGCCAATTGAGCATCGGGCAAATACGGAATCCGCTGTTTGCCCGATTCCCATTCCAAATCTAATTTAAGTGTTGACATTGCCCAAAAAAGCATATATACTCTGTTAAGCGAACACTTGGAGAGGTGGCTGAGTGGTCGAAAGCGGCAGATTGCTAATCTGTTGTACGGCAGGTAACTCCGTACCGAGGGTTCGAATCCCTCCCTCTCCGTTTTAATAGACTTTACGCTAGAAGTGAAAAAAATGTGGAGACGTTACATGTAACGTCTCTACATTTGTATGTAACGGTCTTTTATGTATACTTCCCACTCGATAATGGGCGGGGGAACCCCGCCCCTACGGACTATCTATCTTCTGAAGTTATAACCAACACCGACTAATAAACCGATATCGGTTTGGTCAAAAAATCCGGCATTAATCGCAGCAGTTGCCGTAAATTGTGGAGTCAGTGGGAAATCGACACCACCCGATACTAAAAATGCAACAGCTGCATCATTGTTAGTTTTGATAGCTACACCAGCACCGACATAAGGCGCGATCGCTAACGGTTCAGAGAATGGGTCGTCAACCGATTCTAACGAAAAGTCGTAGGTGACAGGAATTAAAATTGCAGTATTGTCGCCAAACACTGCGGAAGGACGCACTGAAAACCCTCTGGTTAATCCAACTTTACTAATCACAGCAAAGTTACCATCACCCAAAGCCGAATCACCTCCACCAATACCGATATTACCTGCGACACCGATATAACTCGAACCACCGCGAGTTGACCGACCTGGGTTAATATCGGCTTGAGCCACTTGAGTTTGAGTCGGTTGAGCTTGAGCAGGTTGAACAGCAGGCGTTGCACCAGTAGATACAAGTGCCGCAGAAGATGTTGCTGTAGTTCCTGGTACTGGTACTAAGTTTTCAGCTTGTTGAGGCGAGGCAGTGCGATTCAAGGCTTGAGTTAACCGTTGATTGGTTGTCGTCGTCGTTTGAGCAACAACCGACCCATTGTTACCTAGTAACGCTAGAGAAGCTAAACCAACCAAGCAAAAAACACGATTACGAGAAAATATATTATTCACATTCACTCCTAGAAAATATCGCCACACTAAATATTAAGTTTAGTTCTTAGGCATGATTTTTTGCCAATAATCCATATTAAATACCAAAAAATCGGCTTTTACATCCCCAATTAGATAGGTGCATTATCAATCAGTGCATTAGTTTTAGAATAAATTCAGTAATTATACGATTGACTGCATTACATTTACATGAGTTTACTCTGACTTAGTTTCTTTCAAAATATAAAAATTCCAAATGTAACACACAGTACATAACCATTCATTTTATTTCCGGCAATAATAAATAATGTAATAACCTCAAAAATTTAATGACCTTCATAGCAGGTTCGGTTGTCCACCAAGCCTTTTATTTTGGGAGACAAAGGCAAGCTGCTGCATTGCATTACAAAAAATATCGTTCAATGGTGTAGAAATGTATAGAATCTTTGCGCGATAAGAAGATAATCTATTTATAATACAAACTTTTTAACACCTTCCCCAATGCAGCTGACGCTTCGACCAACACCAACACAAACTCAGCCTTTAAAGATTGTCGCACTGGGAGATAGTTTAATTTACGGATTTGGCGACCCTGAAGGTGGTGGTTGGGTAGAGAGACTCCGACGTGCTTGGATGTCGCCTGATAGTGCCGGACATGTACTTTATAATTTGGGAGTCAGAGGCGATCGCACGTCATCAGTTGCCCAACGTCTTGAAGTAGAATTTCGTCACCGAGGTGAGTTGCGAAACCGTGTCCCCGACTTGATTATTCTCTCGGTTGGGGTAAATGATTCAGCTCGTGTCGGTCGGTTGAATGGCAAAAATTATACCGATTTTGACCGATTTGAAGCCGAAATAGCCGCTTTACTCAATTTGGCGCAGCAATTGTGTCCAGTTATGTTTGTGGGGATGGTGCCTGTTGATGAAGCGAAAATGCCTTTTTTAGATTGCTTGCATTACAATCATGCTGACCAGTACCGCTATAAAGAAGCAACTCGCATTGCTTGCAAAGAGCGTAGCATACCATATCTCGACATTTTTCAAACCTGGATGGCACGCGGCACGACTTGGGTTAATCAACGCTTAAGTGATGATGGACTGCATCCGAACACGCTGGGATATCAAAGTTTATTGAAAGATGTTGGTAGTTGGGAAGCGCTTTCATCAATGTAAATTTATCCAAAATATTCGATTTGTGCAAATGATAATATTCGATTCGCTAATGAATGTGGCTAAACTTCATGCTTGCAAAGTTCTAAATCGTGCGTACATACCATTAGTTTTAACCACCCTTCCCAATCTCCATCTGTACGGATAGCCATTAATTGGTCATAGTAACCCGATTAGTGAGAGTCTTATTTTAGTAATAAAGATACTGAAAATAGTTTTACTACTGGCAACTATCAAATACATAACAATATCCTGCATAACCCCGCAAAAAGCATTGCTAAAGGCATTTCATCGCTTTGTATTGCTGTCTTAAAACTAGGGCGCGCTTTAAGTCGCCTGAGATATAATTTAAGCGCAGGACGAGTATTCTCTGCCCATAGATAACCAAATTTTAACTCATCTAAGCGATTAAGAATTGCTGTCCACATTGCATCAGCTAAAGAATAAGTAGTACCACACAACCACTCTGTTTGACTTAATTGTTCTTCTAATTGATTCAACATTGGCTCAATTTGGGCATTGAGAATTGCCATCTTTTTCACATCTTGAATTGTAGAATTCCATTTCCTCACATCATTTAACTTAGTTTCATATTCCTCTTTAAGTTCATAATTTACTTGCATAAGTTGAGACAGCAGTTTCTGTTTAATTTGAACGGAGCGACGCAACACAAATCCTTCAATTCCTGTATAGTTACCGTACATCACTTCTCGCATTGGAAATTCGTTTTGCAAATCAATCCAACTATTCATCTTTTCTTGTAACGTAGGTTCCGCAGGAGTTAATTTAGGCTGTGGAAATTGTTCATCCAGATATCGGATGATTATGGCTGAATCGGTAATGACTTTACCATCATCAATTAAGGTTGGCACAACACCTTTGGAATTTAACTGAATATAGCTCGGTTGCAAATTCTCGAACGTTAGCAGGTTGAGCGGGTGACTTTTCCACTCAAGATTTTTCTCAGCCAACACCAATTTCACTTTTTGAGAGCAGAGCGAACCTGAAGCATGGTAAAGCTCAAGCATGATACGTTTCTCCTGTTAAGTGCGTGACATGATAATGATTCCTGCGGTGATTACACCCGATGCAAATAACTGATTGACCGTGAGATGTTCACCAAAAAAGATGTAAGCCAAAATTGTTGTTACCGCAATCCGAATCCCTGAAACGACCGGAACAGCAGATGATACAGGCAAATGCTGCAAGGCTATCGTAAAGAGAATAAGGTCAAAAATATAGCAAGCGATAGCTCCAATAAACCAAGGAGAAGTAGCGATAGTAAGTAAAGTGGGATTAGATAAAGCTAGATTTGCCTGCTTGAGTAACAGGTTGCCAGCACAAGTTCCAATCGCAGACAGCGATAATAACATCCAGGCATTCCAAATCGCATGAGGCATACCATATAAATCACAACAGTTGTTATGTAACTTTAACATAACAACTGTTGTGATAAGATGTCACTATGGTCGTTGTATTTTAATTAAAAAGCAGAAGAGTTATGAGTTATGGAGATCGTCGCGTTGAAGTTGCTTCCGCCGTGTGGCGGGTAATTGTCCGTGAAGGACTAGATCGCACTAGTATGCGGGCAATTGCTACTGAACTTGGCTCTTCAACCGGAGTTGTAACCCACTACTTTCGGGATAAAGACTCTCTCACTCTGTTTGCACTAGAACGAGTTTTTGAAAAGTTGTTTGAGGATATAAAAGTTTCTACAAAGGGACGAGAGGGAATTGAAAGGCTAGAACAGATGATTTTTGCAGCTTTGCCCTTGGAAGCCAGTGGTATTCCTGGCTGGCAAGTTTGGATCGCTTTTTTAGGATATTCAATTGGACGCCAACATTTAGTTCAAGAACATCGAAAGCGCTATGACTTTCTAAGTAAAATTATTTGTGAGGAGTTAGCTGATTTGCAAATAGCAAAGCTGATTCGAGATGATGTTGATTTAAAACTAGAAGCAAATGCACTTATAGCTCTGGTTGATGGCATTGGAACAGGAGTTGTCATCAACCCTAAACAGTTTCCCCCGGATCAACAGCGATACCTTATACAGCGCCACATCAAAACTTTATTAATTTGTTAACGACGACACTAATTTGCGAAAAGCGACATTTAATCTGCGAATGTACAAATGGAGCTAACCGGTCTCGAACCGGTGACCTCTACAATGCCATTGTAGCGCTCTACCAACTGAGCTATAACCCCAAACAATGCTTAATTAATATATCTTAAAAGTATAGGTGAATGTCAATAGCTACACAAATCTTATTTTCATAATTCTTGATACTCGCGCCTAATAAGAATAATTTATCACAGTTATAGCAAACTTAAATATGCAACAAATAACTCATGCAATGACCCATGAGAAAGTAAACAACAAGCATTGCCGCAGCCGCAACAGCTACTAACGCACCTGCTAACATGAGAGAAAATTCTTTATGTTCTACAGCCTTTTCCATCAGGTGTAGCGACCAGGCAACTAGTGCTACATCAAAAACTAAAATAGGTATCAACATTTTATTTTATAATACTTAATTATTCTTCACCTATTTTAACACTTTTTCAGAAACAATGTCTAACCACGGGGGGTGTGATTAGATTAGCAATTAACATCAAGGAGATAAGCGGATTGGAACTTTGCGATCGCTTAAGTAATTTTTAATTTGATTAACAGTTAGTTGTCCGTAATGCAATAAAGATGCCAAGAGTGCAGCTTCAGCTTTACCTTGAGTAAGTGCAGCGTGGATGTGTTCGCATGTACCAGCACCACCCGAAGCTACAACAGGAATTGGAACAGCATTAGCAATCTTTGAAGTTAGTTCTAAGTCATACCCTGCTTGAGTGCCGTCCGCGTCCATACTAGTTACTAGCAGTTCCCCCGCACCGCGTTTTTCGACTTCTTCTGCCCACAAAAGAGCATCAAGACCAGTATTTTCTCTACCACCCCTCACATAAACATCCCAACCAGGGTTGTTAGGGTCAAGTCGTCGTCGGGCATCGATAGCGACAACGATACATTGATTGCCGAAGCGATCGCTAGCACGATTAATAAAATCGGGGTCGCGTACGGCCATCGAATTAATACTAACCTTATCTGCCCCAGCTCGTAACAAATTTTTAACATTTTCTAAGGATTGAATCCCCCCACCGACAGTTAACGGAATAAATACCTGCTCTGCGGTTTGGTAAACAACATCGAGAATAGTCGAGCGGTCTTCATGAGTAGCTGTAATATCTAGAAACACTAACTCATCTGCACCGGCTTCATTGTAAACCTTTGCTAATTCCACCGGGTCACCCGCATCCTTGAGGTTGACAAAGTTAACTCCTTTTACAACTCGTCCCGCCTTGACATCCAGGCACGGTAAGATCCTTTTAGCTAGCATGAGATTTTATTACACTCCTTTGTTATTGCCCGGAATTTAAATTTTAGATTGGCAAGCGCACAAGTGAACAAAAATTAAGGGAGGGGGAAGATAAGAGTTAGGAGTTAGGAGTTAGGAATTAATGTTCCGCTTCCCTCCCCTCCTCCCCTTCTCCCCCCTCTCCCCCTCTTTCCCTATTCCCTACTCCCTATTC
>JANNFJ010001102.1:0-11264 GCA_031379725.1 Calothrix sp. OTE_75_metabat_31 | reverse complement strand
TGGCCCAATGGCTGCCATATCAGCGAAGTAGAAATCGACCCAACCACCGGCGAAATTCAAGTAGTTGCCTATAGCAGCGTGAACGATATCGGCAAAGTAATTAACCCCATGATTGCCAAGGGCCAACTCGACGGCGGTGTGATGCAAGGCCTAGGCCAGGCATTGCATGAGAAGGTTGTGTATGACCGTGAAACCGGCCAACTTTTGACCGGCAGTTTGATGGATTACACCGCACCAAGAGCCGACGATGTTGCTTGCATTTTCAAAAATGAAATGGATCAAACCATCCCGACAGCAAACAACCGCTTAGGTGTAAAAGGCGTTGGTGAGTTAGGCACGATTGGTGCTACACCTAGTTTGGTGAACGCGGTGGCCGACGCGTTTGCACGTTCTGGTAAGGCAGCATTGGCAGCGAAAGTAACATCGCTACAAATGCCGCTCACCTCATCCGTGTTGTGGGAACTGATGCGGGCTTAAACAACCATAGGCGTACCAGCGCCATCCATACCAATGATCACGCCGCTCACATAGCTGGCTTGGTCAGAGGCGAGAAAAAGCACCACGTTAGCAATCTCGCTAGGCTCGGCTAATCTACCCAAAGCGGTTTTGCTCACGGCGCGTTTCATGGCCTCATCGGCTTCGATTCCCGATAAGCGCTTTTCCGCTTTAAAGCCTTCTTTGAGTCTATCGGTTAACGTCGCGCCAGGGTTTACTGCGTTCACCCGAACACCCTTGCCTCCGTAAGCATTAGCTAAACCTGCAGTTGCTAACATCAATGCCGCATAAGCTGCCCCACCCGGCAAATGAATTGAACTAGCAATTTTGCCACCAGCGCCGATGACGTTCACAATCGTGCCGCTTTTGCGCGCGCCCATGCGCTTAATCACTGGGTCGATAATGTTGATGTAGGAAAAATACTTAGCATCCATTGCAGATGCTTGGGAACAACTTAAACCGATACTATTAAGTCGTCAAGAAGATGAAAAAATTCGACTTTATTTAAATGCTTATGTTGCTTCTGGTTTAGTATTGGCAAAATTGGGGAGGATTGATAGAGCAAAAATAATCTGCGTGCAAGTTCAAGAAGTAGATAATATGAAAAATTTTACTAATGCTAGTACGTTGCTAAATATTCTTACTCGTCCTATTGAAGATAATTAGAGCCAAATTAATTAAGTATGATTAATAAAGATTGGTTTGTAAATGGAGATGGTAAGTATCAAGCTTGTAAATCTCCTCGTCAGTGGGATTTATTGCAAGAAAATTATCGTCTATATCGGTTTTTAACTGAACTCGAAAATGTACTTAGTGATGTAGCTGATGAGTCGGTTCGGCTTCCGGAAATTAGGATGTTAGTAAGACGGTTGCTTGTAAATTCTTATTGGGTGCAAACTCAATATTTAGATGCTTGTCCGCAAACAGGAACTTCGGTTTTAAGTTTATATGATGAGTTGGGGTTTCGGTTTACTATTCAAACGGTGACTTTTGCGCCGGGGACTAAATCCAATATCCACAATCACGGTACTTGGGGAATTGTTGGGATATTAAAGGGGCAAGAGAGAAATACTATTTGGAAGCGTAGTCCTGGTGATGAGTTGCAAGGTGGGGTTGAACAAACTGGAGAGTTGATGTTGTTCCCTGGTGACATTATTAGCTTTACTCCTGATGCTATTCATTGTGTGGAAGCTATGGGTGATGAACCGACGGTGACGTTTAATCTTTATGGTGAGACTGACCCAAGTAGACGCTTTGAGTTTGATGCGGTGACGCATGTTGCCAAGCGATATTAGGTGGGGGTAAGAGGATGGTCGGTTTATTGAGATGGTTGGTGGGGGTGGGGCGGGTTCATGGAGATTGTTTGTTTGCGGTGTGGTTGGTTGGTTAACCCGCCCTTACAGGATCGTCGGGGTAGGGCTATCGGATGGTCAGTTTGTTGAGATGGTTTATTTGTCAGGGGTGTTGGGTGTAGTGCTAATGACTAGTACAAGTAGCAAAAAAATCGGAAAGGAGAGATTGTCATGGCTAAGGTTATTTTTTATGAGAAGCCGGGTTGTAAGAACAATACTAAGCAGAAGACTTTGTTAGCTGCTGCGGGGCATGAGTTGGAAGCGTTTGATATCCGTACTCAAGCTTGGACTGCGGAAAAATTGCGGTTGTTTTTTGGAAATCGTCCGGTTGCGGATTGGTTTAATAAGGCTGCACCCAGCGTTAAGTCGGGTGATGTGGTTCCCGAACAAGTTGATGCGGATACCGCTTTGAAGTTGATGGTACAAGACCCTTTGTTGATTCGTCGTCCTTTGATTGAGGTCGGCGATCGCAAGGAGGCTGGTTTTGATATTGACTCGATTGATGCTTGGATTGGTTTGCAACCTGTCGATGAAAAGCAGCAGGCTATTATCGCCGAAATTATAAGTCAAGATTTACAAACTTGTTCTCATGGTAAAGACCATAAGCATTAGAGAGTGAAAAAAATTAAGATAATTCAACTGTAGATTTTCTCAGGGGCACGGCATTGTCGTGCCTTTACTGTATTTTACGCAAGCTACTGTCATTAAAATTAGGGTGGCAATATTATTTGTCAAGTATTTTTAGATTTATTATGTCATATGCAGTCGGGGGAAAGAGCGCCCCTACGGTTTTTTATTTCAGTATTTAGATCGAAAATTTAAGTATACAAAACTATATTCAATTGACTGCTTGAATGTTAAATTAATGACTGATTATTTTAGTTGAACACTCAGGTTATAGATAATTTCATGAATATATTGATGTTTAATCGATTCTAAAAAAAAGTATTTTATACAATCAGGTTATCTGAAACTTTAAAAGATGTAACTGTTATTACCATCTTCAAATTGTCTTGACATTAAATAATTGGCGATTTAGAAATAAGTGGTTATACTAGCTATTAACTGTATTTTAAAATAAAATCTTAATAAATGCTTGCTAATCTCATAAATACAGGTGTATAAGTTAAAGTCAGATATCTATTTTATCGTTACGTGCTTGCACCGAAGGTAATTATACTCAAGCACAATATTGAATTGTAATGCTATGATTTTTGACTTGAAGCAATCAATTTAATATCAGGTTAAATGCTGCTACTTGAGGATAAACCAATCCAACTAAGACCAACATCAAGTATATAACGATTGGTGATGATTAATTGGCAGCAAACAACTTGATGTAATTGTGCTATGTAGGGTTTTAGGGTGCATTCTCAACAATGATAGTTTTAATGATTAATTAATCGTTAAATTTGATATGAGATAGCAAACGGTAATTATAATGAAATATTTGTTTTTCCGAATTAACAAGCGTAAATGATTCTAATAATCCTTCAAAATAGTTAGTGGCAGCATTTCAAGTAAGTAGAGAAAAATATCATAAATTCTTAGAACTTACGCAAAAATTCTCCCAAACCCTCTTAACTCCGTGTACTCTGTGCCTCTGTGGTAAATTTTTAGTCTTTTCACCACCCTATATGCCACAGGCACAAAATTATCTAGGAAGAAATCAGTATGAACAGCGATATCGCAGTCGAACAATTGCACCGCTACAAAGAATATGGTGAATCGATACTCCAGTGTTTGAATTTGGTTTCCCAAAATCCTCCCCCCTCACAAAACTGGGTAAATTCAACTAATGAGTCAATCCAAAATCTCAAGCATTATGCTCAAAAAACAATAGAAATTGCGACCTCACCAGTTAAAATTGGCATCATGGGGGAATTTAGCAGCGGCAAAACTTTGTTATTGGGAAGTTTGATTGGGTATGCTGATGCGCTACCTGTGAGTGAAACCCCGACAACCGGGAATGTAACGGCTATTCATTTAATACAGCAGCCCGATTTGCAAACGACAAAAATCGGACAATTTACGGTGCAGTATTTGACACACGAAGGGGTGCGCGACTGCTTGCGGTTTATGCTGAGGGAAGTTGAAGGCAGGGCAACATCAGCAAATTTACCAGCCGCAGCTTTGACAACGTTGCGAAGTTTGCAGCCGACGACGTTTATTGATAATAAGAGTATTCTAACTTGGTGCGAATTGGCTTGGAACCAGACCCAGAGTTTAGAGTTGCGTTGTTTGCTGCGCGAGTTAGTGGTTTTCGTGCGGACATATACGCTATACGGAGTCAATGTCTGCGGCAAAAGTTACCAAGTTGACCAATCGACTGCAAAGAAAGGGTTGCATCTTCCCGAACCACCGATGAATATTTTGGAACTGGGATTTGAGAAGATACCTATACCCCGTCAGGTTTGGAGTAATCCGGTTGTGCCGTCAGTGGAGAATTTGCAGCAGACCTTTTCGCTGATTGGACGGATTGATGTGACGGTGGAAGTCGCACCCGAAGTATGGGATTTGTCGGGGTTGCAGGGAACGAATGAGTTTATTTTGCTCGATTTTCCAGGGTTGGGTGCGGCAGATTCCAGCGTCCGCGATACTTATTTGTCGTTGAAAGAACTTGCAGAAGTACAGACAATCTTGCTTTTACTCAATGGTCGATATCCCGGTGGTGCGACTGCGGCAAAAATTCGCAGCATGTTAGAAAAGCATAAGGGAGAAGACCTTAAAGACAGGATAATTGTCGGGGTGGGAAGGTTTAATCAGTTACCCCTGACAGTGAGTGATGAACGAGTATTAGATAATATGTTGCTGCGGGGAGAAGTTGAGGAAGCAGGGGAAGATGATTTAATTTTTTCCGTGTTTAGTGAACCGGTGACAGAAGAAGCTGTGTTACAACAAATACCGATTTTGCAGTTGATTTTGGCAAGTGCCAGTAATTTGACAACCGAGAAGAAAAATATAGTCTTGCTGTCGCAGTTACAGGGGTTGAATAAGTTGGCAGAAATTTCGCGGGTAGTACAGGTTTGTTCCCCGGAATTTGCCCCAGAGTTGGAGATTCCCAGCAAATTGGAAGAATTGCGATCGCGTGAGAAATGGCAGCAATTAAGCGAAATATTACCCGTCACCAGTCCCCTACGCAAGCAACTAAGCGATTATGTCGATGATGGTGGGGTAGGTCGGTTACGTTCGTTGCTTAAGGAACATGTTGCCGTTCACGGGATGAAGCAATTGCTAGAAGACGCACAACGTGCTGCGGAGGTAGTACGGAAGGAGCAGGTAAATTTAGCACATATTTTACAGGAAATTACTGCTTATATTCCAGCAGTTGAGAATCCGTCGTTTGTGACATTACGGCAAGCGATTGAGAATTTGGTGAGTATATACCGACAATTTCAAGATGATTTGGAAAAGCAACCAATTTTAACGAATCGTAACGGGTTATCGGTAAGTAGTGTTGTTAAAGATGAGTTAACAAATAAGATATTTTTTGATTGGAGTGAGTGGACTTTATTATTAGATAGAACCAAAGACGGGATTATTTCACTTAATAAAAGTGAAAGGTTTTTTGAAGAAGATGAATCTGACGATTCGATTCCCACTCAAAGCGATGACTTTTATCCAGCATTCGTAGAAACTATTTCTGGGATGCAAACTTTTGCTCATGAATGTACGACGGAAGCTGTGATTGATTGGTTTGGCAAAATTACTCGCAACGTCGAGCTCGAACGCAGTAAAATAAATGCAATTATTTTAGGAGAAATGGAACAGTATATTCTACACAATTATGGGAATAAACAAGCTCGATTGTATCGGAATTTATTAAGGGCAATTGAACCGAATACTAAATGGATGCATTTAGTTATTGAACGGAGTGGATTAGCAGGAAATATTACACCGATTGATGCCGATGCGCTATTCCCACTAGCATTGAAGGATAATAAACATCACAGCGGACAAATATTTGATTGGAGTCCGCAGAAGAAATTTCCCGTCCCGCAGCGACCTTTTAATCATCAAATTGCTGTACTGAGATTGCGGAATGAAATTACTGCTAGTGCGGGATTACATTTGGTGCAATATGTGAGTGAATTGACTCGAAAGGTCAAGGGTTCATTTTCAGTGGCAACGAAGGAAATTGTCGATAGTTTGCAAGATTTGTTGAAGTCGAAAAATGAGCCTTTATTGAGGTATATTGCAGCTGCGGAGGAAAAGGGAACTGTACCGTTACCTCCTTGGTTGGAGGGGTTATCGCAGGTTGTGACTATTTCTTTTCCGGATTAGTTTGGAGATATTAACCACAGAGGACGCAGAGAAGCCAGTGCGTTGCGGGGGTACTTACAGAAGCCGCTGCGCGTCTACCCCCCGTTGTAGCACCTGGCGCGACACAGAGGAAGAGAGAAGAGGGTTTGTATATGTTTTGTTAATACATGAATTTTCTTTCTTCTCTGCGAACTCTGTGTCCTCTGTGGTTCGTTCTCTTAATCTTTTATTTTCAATTATTTAATTTTCTAACAATGCCGATTAAAATTGAACTTTTGCACCGCTACCAACTGCGGACAAAAGAAAATAACTTATTAGTCCTACCTGTTATCGAAATCAAACCATCCGACACCAGTAATTTCCCCTTTATATCACGGATTCATATTACCGTTACTGGTACACCACAAGCAATAGCTGCGGTAATTCAAACTGGATATAAAGGAGTTAACTTCGGTACATTTCAACCCCTAAAATTAACTAGCTTACAGCGGTTGAAACAAAGCGATTGTGTTTGGAATTTACCCCTACCTACAGGAGTAAATTGTACCTTACGAGTAACGGTAGATTATTTTAACTCGGATGCTGTGGGAAATGCCGATTTAACAGTTATAAAAAAAACAACATCAGAATGTAATATTTGGACTTTCGCTGCTGAATCTTCACGCTTTCAAAATATGAATTTATTAATTCCACCACCCGAACCAAAATCTATGAAACCACATTTACCACAGCTAACTTATCCTGGTTGGTTCGCAATTGATTTTGGTACTTCCAACTCGACGGTGACGCTGTATGACCCCAAGGTGATTGTTACACCTGATATATTGCCCAACGAACAAGCGATGCGGTTGCGCTCAAGTATGGCACAATGGCTCAATGATTGTCCGATTGATGATGTACCGGGGGTCAGTCGTAATGCTTGGGATGGGGAATGGCAGAAGTTTTTGGGAGAACTTGCAAAAGATTCCCCCCAAGTAAATGCAGCTTCTCATCATCTAGGAGATGTTTTAGTTAAAAATGCCACTTCAATGCAGCTTTTGGAGGTAATTCGACAAATTGAGATTTGTTTGAGTAAGCGGTTGGATTGGTTTCGACGTGCTGCAAGTTCGCATTTGAATGCTATATATCATCAGGTGTTTCGAGTTCCGGCGTTGGAATGGCAAAGTTTAATACCCGTGGAACTTGATAAAAATCGTAGACAGTGCGAGATTCCCAGCGAGTTGGAGGTTGTGAGTTTGCAACCTGCGGCATCTAATGATACATATGCCCAGGTACAAATTATTTTGGGGGAACAGGCAAAACAGCACCGTTTGGATACGATTCGCAGGGGTGATGATATTGAAGGCAGGTTTTTACATTCCCCGAAACGATATTTTGGGCAGGAAAAGGCTTGCCGGATTACTTTGGATGGTGGGGTGGAGACGATTCCGGTAAATGCATTGTTGCAATCGGCTTATTCGCATTTGATTGAGTTGACCGAGAAATATCGGCTAAGTAATCCGGGGAAATGTTCGGAAGGAAAGTTTTATCGTGCGGTGGTAACTTATCCAACGATTGCATCACCGTTTGTACGTCGGGAAATTGAGAGTTTGGTGGAAAAGTTGGATATTGTTGACGTGCAAATGGCTTATGATGAAGCCGTTTCGGTGGCGATTTTCTTTTTGTGGCGCGAATTTGGTGGTGATTTGAATGTGGGGATTGAGTCTTTCAAAAGTAGGTGTCGCAGTGATGGGGAAAAGTGGTGGCAGAATGTTTTAGTTTTGGATATTGGCGGGGGGACGACGGATTTAGCTTTGATTAAGTTGAGTTTGGAGGAAATTAACCCCTTTGAACCCGGAGAAAATCGCGGGGATGGGGGAAGGTATTATAAATTAACGCCGAAATTATTGGGTTCGTCGGGACATTTGCAACTGGGTGGGGAGTTGATTACCCTGCGGTTGTTTTTGATTTTGAAGGTTGCTTTAGCAGATGCGCTACTTAGTGCCGTGGCTGAGGATAGAATGGCAAGGGATATTCTTAAAGTACTGCCCGAAGAATTAAGCGATCGCTTTCTCGATAATGGTAAGTTTAAACCAGGTTCGCTGATTGCTTGTATTGATAACCGTGAGGATGATGCATACAAGGAAGCTTTGAATGCAGCGGAGAAGGTGATTCTCACTCGTTGGAAAAATGCCCCATCCCGCGCTCAGGCGTTCTACACGCTATGGGAACATGCCGAGGATGCCAAATTGACATTAGGGAAGAAACAGATCAAAGATGCGCCACCAATGCAGTATTATTTGGATGGGCATAAAATCAGCGAATTGCTTGCACAGAACGATATTCAGTTACCCGTTGCTGTAATTGATAGTTTGAATGTAACCTTAAATTTAGAACAATTCGAGAAAGCAGCAACCCCCGTGGTACGAGAAGCAGTTGCGATCGCACAAGGTTTGATTGAAAATGCGCTATCAAGTAAACCAACTTTAAATCATCCCGAAGAATCACCCACCCAAAACGAACAAGTCGATTGGTTGATACTTTCCGGAAAAACCTGCAATCTCGAACTCGTAGAAAAGGAACTTTATCGAGTTTTCGGTAAATCCGACTTTTTTACCTGGAATTCCGAACGAGTTACCTTTGAACCCGAATACACCAAACTCGCAACCTCGGCAGGTGCTTGCTTTGCCGAAAAACTCCGTCAACTCGGTTTTGCACCCAAAGAATCGAAGGAATTGCTGCGAAAAGGTGCAAACCAACTATATATAGATGTCAAAAACCTCTTTTACTTCCTTCCCTGTTCCTTTACCCGTGAAGTCATTGGTGCAAGTCCCGAACCTGTGTTTTATGCTGGACAGGAATTATATCAACTCAAAGCTGGGGATGGTGTTGCCAAATTTCGCAGTGCTTGGCAAGGAATGCAATTAACAAACAACATCATCCGTCAAGACTTCGAGAACATCAAACCGCAACTTTGGGGTAGTTACAACGGTGATGCACTTCGCAAACAGCTAGATATGGGTGAAGACGATTTCAAAAATCAAATCAAAGTCCAATTTGAAATCAATCAAAAACTCGAAATCGACTTACTCCTTTGTCGGGGAATACCCCATTACTTTATCGCAGCGAGCATACCTTATATTGATGCAGCTTCTTCAGTTAATGTTGGTGCGATGATAACCGATTCAGGGATGATTGCCGGAGATATTGCAGTTAACGTCGTCGAATCAGCAAACGCACTCAAAACCGACGCACACACTCTATTATTTGCCGGACAGCGCGATTATAGCAACCATCTCAAAATCTTCCGCGACGAAGAAAGCAATATGCAGCAAGAATTTACTGGACTCGTTGCCGAATTACCACCCTTTCCTGCTAGTGGGAAACATACCTTTTACTTCCAGTTCCACAACCCCAAATCCAACCAATGGGAATTAATCGGAGAATTACCGCAACCTGTTATTAGCAGCGAATACCCCTGTAAATATTACGTTTCTTTAACATCAAAAGGTATTTTGCGCGTTCATGCATTTGAAATACCCTATTGGACATCAAATAATTCCGAATGTCTTAAGCAGGAAGGTTGTGTTTTTCGTGACGCACTTCAACCTCAACCTAACGATATTGAAGCCAAACGCGACCCATTTTCGGGAGAACATTAAAGAATTTCAAACTAACCACAGAGGAGCCAGCGCGTTGCGGAGCCAGTTGCGTGCGGGGGTTCCCCCCGTTGTAGCTTGCTTCCCGCAGGGTGCAATCTGGCATGGGGTTCCCCCCGTTGTAGCGTCTGGCGTGGCACTCCAGAACACAGAGTTTAATAAACTTAGGGAGAGATTTTGCATTCTCTCTTTTATTACTCTCTTCTTCTCTTTCTCTGTGTCCTCTGTGTCCTCTGTGGTCATTATCTTCATTTTCTAAAACTTATTTTTATTATCAACCCATAAACAATGGAACATCTAAACAAACTACTCGCAATCGAAGACTCCCGTCTAGCTTGGGTATTATGGTTAGGTTTGCATGGATTGCAAATTCAATTACGCGAAGCACTCAAAACCGATAGTGCAGATTCTGGTAATACCACTTGTCAAGAACTACTCAAAGAACTTGATTTACTTTTGGAATCAAAAGACGCAATTAATCAAAAAGAAATCATCAATAAAGACGTAATAAATAAAGACGCGATATATCGCGTCTCTACATTATTATCTACCCATGAAGACGTATTTGAACCTGTACCAGGAGAACTTAAATTAAAAAATATTGCTTATTTATTCCAAACCGAACGCGAATTAACCCAATATCTTGGCAAATACGAATTTACCAGCACCAACGACAGCGACCTCTGGAACGAAATTCAACGATTATTGCTGCGAATACCCGAAAAACTAGCCCAAACTTGGCGCGATCGCACTCTCCAATTCTGCCGCGAATTTGGTGCGACTGTAGACCATCGCGTGTATAAACAGTTGCCTTTTGCTCGCAGTGAAATTATTTACCCTGGTATAACTGGCAGCGTTCAAGCAACCGGGTTATGTCTCTCAGACCGCGCTCCAATATCGCCACAGCTAGTAGAACCTAATGCCGATGGGGAGATAAAGTTTCTTGCTGGGATAGTTTCCACATGTATTAAATTTATCCACGTCGATAAATCGCTTCACCATGCGCTTAAAGGTGTAGACCGATTTGGTATTAGATCGTTAAACTCTGAACCAGAACGTTCAAAATATGCCACAGCTTTAGTTGAAAGGTTTCGCCGCGTCCAATCGACTATTAATAATGCTGACCCTGCGGTTGTACTGCGTGCTTTTCTCGATTTAGACGAAGCAATCCATTCATTAGTATACTTGCCACCATGCGATCGCTATTCTTGGTGGGGCAAGCTTCAATCATATTCCCGTCGTAGCCTTGATTTGGCTGTCGAAAAAGCGCGTCTTGCTGGTTATCAAATCCAAATTCGACCGCTTTGGGGAACCTATGCCGATATTTATAGTTACTCGAAAGACGATTTGCAACTCGATATGGGTGGTGTTCCCGGTGAAGTATCAGCTTGTTTGCGTGTTTATGCCAAGATTAACGACGAAATTCTCCCAGGTCGGGTACTATTTCGCTCGTCGTGATATCAGGGTATGGGGTTGAAGTATGGGGTTGAAGTATGGGGTTGAAGTATGGGGTTGA
>JANNFJ010001076.1:0-2450 GCA_031379725.1 Calothrix sp. OTE_75_metabat_31 | reverse complement strand
CTAACCGCTAACCGCTAACCACTAACCACTAACCGCTAACCGCTAAATGCCAAAAGCTAACCACTAACTGCTAACTACTAATTGCCAAAGAGTATAACTACTTCTGACTGGGTAACATCCCATTCGAGTCAGTCGAAACGTCCCCAACAATCGAGCGTATACCTTCCAATGTTGCTGGAATTGTGCGGGGGTCCATAAACATAATTTTGCTGCTGCCGCTTTTGCCTATCGTTGCACCCATATCGAGATAACCCAGTGCTAGCAAGATTTCTAAAGCCTGCTGCCCATTGGGGGTAGTCTTGATTTTTTGGGCAATAATATCCGTTGATTCTGCGATCGCCTGGGACTTGAGTACCTGCTGTTGGCGTTCGGCTTGTGCTTTGAGTACAATTGCTTTTTGTTCGGCTTCAGCGGCCAAAATGACCGATTTTTGCCGTGCTTCTGCGTCTAAAATTTGTGCGTCAGCTTTACCTCTAGCACTGTTAACAGCAGATTCGCGTTCGCCTTCCGATGTCAAAATTGTTGCTCGTTTGCGACGTTCAGCGGTCATTTGCAATTCCATCGATTCTCGCACAGCTTGGGATGGGACAATATCTCGTAGTTCGACTCTGGTCACTTTGACTCCCCAAGGGTCAGTTGCTGTATCTAATTCGTGTAAAAGGGTTTCGTTAATTTTAGAGCGAGCAGTAAAGGTTTCGTCTAATTCTAATAAACCCATTTCGGCGCGAATTTGGGTTAGTACTATGTTCACCATTGCCGATTGGAGATTTTCAACTTTGTAGTAGGCTTTTTCCATATCGACAATACGCCAATATACTACAGCGTCAGCGCTAATGGAAACGTTATCGCGGGTAATACATTGCTGTGGAGGAATATCTAATACTTTTTCACGAATAGTTTGTTTGTAGACAATTTTATCCAAAAACGGAGCAACAATATTTAGACCTGGTTCGAGCTTTTTATTATAGCTACCCAGCCTTTCAACTAACGCTTCGTCACCTTGATTAATCACTTTTACCGTACTTGCTAGAACCGAACCGCCCAAAATTAACGATACGAGAAAAGCAAAACCTTCCATATAGATTCTCCTAATTGTTTAAATAATCGTCCCGTAGGATAGGCGTCTCGCCTGTCCTTTACCTGTCTTTTGCTTGTCTTTTGCCTCATTTTTAGGTTAGGCATCCTGCCTGACCTACTGCAATAGACTTTGAGGCATCACAATTAATGTTGTACCTTCGCGCTGTACCACATACACTGGTTCACCAGCAGCTATATATAACTTTTCGTCATCGCATCGTGCCCGCCAAGAATTGCCTTCATAAATTACTCGTCCTGGTTTTCCAGGAAGAATTTCCGTAATGGTTTCAGCGACAACTGCGTCTCTGATTTTCGATCGACGATTGGGTTTCGGTGCAAAGCGCCTTGAAACCAGCACCAACAAAAACGAAATCGCAACCCACACTACTACTTGCAGCCATAACTTACCCAACAGTCCCGACAAAAGCGCGACTGCAAACGCGCTTACTCCCATCATCAAGGCTACAAATGCCGTCGGAAAGATTAATTCCGTAAAACATAGCCCCGCTCCGATAATTAACCAAATCGCGGTTGTACTCATCCCGCTGTCCTACTTACAACATTCCACAAAATCCATTTATATGCTTAGATACACACAGAGATTTGTCGTTTCCCGAAAATCTCTCTAAGCATTTACACGTAATTTAGAGGTGATATTTATTTATTAAGCTGACACATGCCTACATTTAGTTTATTCTAAATTTTCTGTTTTGTGAAAGTGGAGATGTATGGGAGGTACAGAAAATATGATACAAATTAATTTTTTATACTGATTCAATTAATTATTATGATGATTTCTACAACTCGCATAATTCATTGCACCAATCCCAACTGTCCTCACCCCGTTAACCCTGTGGAGAATCGCGTTTGCGATAATTGTCAAACTCCTTTATCAAAAAGGTATCTTTGGGCAATCGGCTCAAACGTACCAAAAATTCCTCGTTCGGAACTCGTTGCTAACAGGTATGAGGTAATCGCACCGCAAATTTGGCTCGATACAAAACCGGGAGAATTACCGGAATTACCCGAACAACTGCCTGCGGATGTCATTCCTTATTTGAAATTGCATGGTAACCGTACCCCCCAGGTCTACGGTTATATCAACTCGCATCTCGACAGTACGGAAAAAATTTTGCTGTTAGAAAATGCCCCGATTGACGAAAGTGGCATTTATCCAGCTATAGCCGAAGCTTGGGAACAAGCAACTGCTGTGCGTCAAGTTAACTGGTTATGGCAAATCCTTCAACTTTGGCAGCCATTATCCGACTATGGTGTCGCAGGGAGCTTATTATTACCCAATAATTTACGGGTTCAAGGTTGGTGCGTGCGTTTATTAGAATTATCACCTGTAGAGACGTTACATGTAACGTCTC
>JANNFJ010001072.1:0-15170 GCA_031379725.1 Calothrix sp. OTE_75_metabat_31 | reverse complement strand
AAAATAAAATTTCCCTACCTGCGGACAGCGGGAAAGTCACGCCTCGGAAGAGAATAACCGTTGGAGTTGTGTCCAGGAACCAAGCCTGCGACTTGAAGGGTACGCAATTAAATCTTTTTGATTTAGATGAGTATCAATCGAGTGACAAACGGAACTTTAAGAAATACGGCTGAAACTCTTAAAGAATCCCTGTCTCTTTAGAGCAGGGAGTGTCAAACCATTTCTCAACTGCTTTGTCAGATACCCCGAAATCTCTACTGATTTGTGCTGTCGGTTTTTCCCAAACCATCTTTTCTAATTCTTCTTTCGATGGTCTTTCGACTTTGCGGGTATGAATCCTCGATTCTGGGTTTATCTTCCTGGTGGTCAAGTCTACCCCAAATTCCTTATAACTTCGCTTCGTTGCATCTTCGGTAAAATCGATAAAATCTTCCCACCAGTAAAACGGTGTAGGAGAGTTTGGTAATTTTGTAGCTATAGAGTAACCAGTAAAATTTACCGATGGATATACAACTTTATCGATATCAGGTAAATAAACAGCGTAGAAGTCAAAATCTCCTTTTTTGTAGTATTTTTTGTGGATGCCTTTTTTATCTACCCATATTGTTCGGTTTACGACTCGGTTCTCACTCGAATATTTAGCTTGGATTTTGTAATACTTGTCGTCTTTATGTACAACGAAGTCAAAAGGGAGATGTTCGCAAACTAACGGGGTAAGAATTAAGTAACCTTTTTGGGTTAAGTCAGCGATCGCTTTTGTTGCTGCGATATCGCCTTTATTTTTGGTATGGTGCAACATAATTGAACCTTCTTTAATATCCGAAATATATCATAGCTTTAATGCTCGAAGGTTCGTATTAAGTAAAAATGAGCGCAGCAGGGCTCGAACCTGCGGCAGACTGCTTAGAAGGCAGTTACTCTATCCACCTGAGTTATGCGCTCGCACAAATTTACACATATATTTTATATGCCTACTCGAGAGAATGCAAGCAAAATTGCAAGTTCTACGGGTAAAAAATTAAAATCTTAGTGGCGTGTACATGAATTTACATTCCAAGTCACCCAGGTACGGCGAAAATTGAGTATGTTATGTTGTCAAGTTTACTTTGACAAATGTGTTAACTTGTACGGATGCACATTGAAATGCGTAGCATAAGTATAAGGTAACGAAAGCTAGCCATCGAGCTAGTGGACGATTTATCTTTAAATGATGCCCCTGTCAGGAGTTATTTTGTTCCTTCTATGTTCATTCTTAAGCGACAGGATGTTGAACTATCGACCATTCAGCACCCAAAGCAGGATCGGCAAGTGCCAATTCTCTACTATCAGGGGCAGACTTTTCGGTTGATTAGCGTGTTCAAAGCCAATCAAGAAGAAGAAGCCAAGGTTTTGTGGAGAGAGTTGACCGACCACCGGGGTAAAGCTTGCGTGCTGTTGGAGGAACCCGACCGCTATAGCGTTTGGGGTAAAGTTCGTATCGACCAATTATCTGGTGATACCGATAACCATAATCGAAGCCGAATTCTGGTTCAAGCTTGTTTAGTGCTGTTGCAGTCCTTATATGTCGATATCGATGAGTATTTAGGGGCACGACAAGCAACACTATTTGAAAAAGATATTGCGGAGGTGTGTCGGCAAAAACAATATCCCCAAGCTTCATCACCGTCAGCGATAAAACATTTGCTCGGTATCAATCCTTTACAAATAGCCCAATTACCCAACTGGCAAGATACTCAGATAATTACTTTTTTGCAAGAACTGCATCGGGTGGCAAAAGCGCATTTTGGTAATGGCAATTTTGCCAATCCTGTAGTTGATAGATTGCAGGAAATGCCAGAGGGCGATCGATCGTTTTTTGTCAGTTGGCTAAATCAATCTTCAGTGAGTAAACTGTGGCATTAACACCTAGTAGTTTCCCTGAGTGCAATTGAGATTGAGTCCAAACCTACACAAACATGTTAAATACTGTTTTGTAAAGGTTCAAGGCAATTTCACGGCAGGGAGAACTGCGTTTACAATTGCACAGTTTACTGAATATGGGTAGTACTTACAACAATCATTCTACGAAAACGCTGCTTTCGACTCAAAATATTGTACTTGCCAGTCTTGGTTGGGGTATATTGGCACTACTATACTTTTTGCTGTTTAGTGCCGAAGTGCCAGCCCCAGGGGCAGGTCCCAACGACCCAGGAGAGCGGGCACAGTGGTACATTATTGGTACAAATATTTTTGAAGCGATCGCATATCTCCAGGCAGGTATTCTATGCTTAAGGAATTGGCGCAGCCCACAAATCGTCAGTGGTGGTAACGTTTGGCTGGCTATGGGCATTGGAATGCTTTCTTTTTTCCTGGGAGGAATATTTTTTGGATACACCGAAATTGTTCTCAAAGAAGAACCTTTTCCCTCCATCGGCGATATATTCTTTGTAATCACTTATCTTTTCGTGGGTATTGCCATGATATTGGCTGTGGCTTCTCGCCGAATTAACCTCGAAGCTTGGCAATGGATTATAATTCTAGCGATCGCAGTGTCAGGCAGCGCACTCGCTTGGCTAATTTCCAACCAATCAGCGGGTGTACCAAACCAAGTGGCTGCATGGGCTACTCAAATTGCCCCAATTTTGAATTGGTTTTATGTCGTCATGGACGTATTGCTATTAATCATAGCGACGGCTTTACTGCTAGCATTTTGGGGTGGACGTGTTTCTTTATCTTGGCGAATGATTGCGGCCGCAGCATTTTCGCTCTACATTGCAGATATGTGGCAAAAATATGCCACAACATCGATTAATAATTACCAAAGTGGAGGGATACTAGAAGTGTTCTACGTGTGGAGTGGGGTGTTGTTTGGTATAGGTGCTGTATTAGAATACGACGCATCTTTGAACCGTTCGCGGCGGGAGCGGGGACGAAAACGAACTTAGTAAGTGGTGTCTACCGTGAGAAAACTAACCGAATCAGACAAACAAGAGATACTCAAGCTGTATCGTGAGAGTGCCGAAACGACTTCGACATTAGCGGAGCGTTATGAAGTTAGCAACTCAACGATTAGCCGTTTACTTAAGAGTACCCTAGCCGAAGATGAGTACGAGTACCTCGTTTCCCTTAAACGTGCAGCTCGAACTCCGGAGGGGAGAGCTACGGTCAATTATGACCAAAAACCTGCGCTATTTGCTCAAACCGAAGAAAAAGTGGTGGAAGAACCGGATACTCCTGTAGTTGAGGTTCGCAAAACCAAGAAAGTGATTCCATCAAAACCTGCGGTGGTAGAAATGCCTACCAGGTTAGATGCAAGCGAGGATACCAAAGTTCGACGAGTCAAACGGCGTTCGTCGGCTGAGGATGATGGGGATATGCCAATTCCAGCACCCAAGCAGTTGGAATTATTAGAGCAAAAACCCTTACCGCAAGAGCTACCAAAAGTCAAGAGTATTCCCAGTCCAATGTTAGAGGATATCCGTTCCTCTGTAACTGAGATACTACCAATTGGGGCATCACAAAGCACAATGGTGGGAAGTGTTGCCGAAATGTTTGGGGAAGAGGTAGGAGACGAGGACGAAGACGACGATTTGGACGACCTCGACGACCTCGATGAGGATGACGACGACGACGATGATGACGACGATGACTCAGTATGGGAAGCACCGCGTCCTTTAGTGACTAAGAATCGATCAGGTGATAGCACAGTAAGAGTTTTACCACTTACAGATGCGACCCTGCCACGAACTTGTTATTTAGTCATCGACCGTTCGGCAGAACTTATTACCCGTCCATTGCGTGACTTTGGTGATTTGGGGCAAATTCCCAATCCCGAAACCCAGCAGCGTACTTTACCTGTGTTTGACAACCATCGGGTTGCCAAGCGATTTTCGACAAAACGCGATCGCGTGATCAAAGTTCCCGATAGTCGCATGTTGCACAAAGCACGTTACCACCTGCAAGCTAAAGGTATAACCCGTCTGTTAATTGATGGTCAGGTTTATTCTTTGTCTTCGGTTTGATAATTAGTTATTAGTCATTAGTCATGGATTATGGACTATGTACTACCGACTAATTATCGTAAAAGTCCGGCAAATACCAACGCACACCAAAGGCAGAAACCCGGTTTCTCTAAGAAACCGGGTTTCTAGTCTCCTTGACTATCCAAAACCGGTAAATATTGGGAGAAACCGGGTTGACACCTGAGATTTTATAAATATTTATGAATTTATTTTAAAAATTTGTATGAATTATGCAGTAGTATTAGTGACAGCAAATTCGCAACAAGAAGCCGAAACGATTGCAAAAGCTTTAGTCGAATCAAAACTAGCAGCTTGTGCGAATATATTTCCAATCCAATCGATTTACAGATGGCAAGGAAGAGTCCACGATGAACCCGAATGGCAGCTAACTATCAAAACCGATTTAACCCAATTTTCAGCCATAGAAGCCAAAATACACGAGATACACTCCTATCGGGTTCCCGAAATTATTGCTATTCCCATTGTTGCAGGTTCGCAACCCTACCTAAATTGGATTACCGAACAAATTGCACCATCTCAATCATAATTTTTTAAAAGACCCCTAATTCATCAAAACCACCCGTAGGGGCAGTTATACTGCTAACGGGTAAGAATCGGACTTAGACTTAATATAGAACCCCTCTCCAAACCTCTCCCCGTCCACGGGAAGAGGCTTAACAACTTATTTATTTGCTAACGAAAAAGTATAATATCTAGCCGTTTCTAGTATAGGCATTGTACCCTGATATATCGTCATCGTAGTTTTGATCAGTCGTGAGGGTCAGAATCCAGGTTTCTTGGAGAAACCCGGATTCTAGCCCTGACGAAAAAGTTAAAATTTACGTCAAAACCTTTGCCCCTTAACCCACAAGTATTGATTTTGGACTTTGATGCAGCTTAACGAATGCAACTCCAGTAACAATTCCAAAACCAATCAAACCGAGAATACAGCCAAAAATAGTATAAGCATTACCCAAAAAATAAATAACAGCTTTATTAATTACAACAGCCACCACACCACCGCTAAAACTTGCCAAAACCCACCAAAACGCCGAAAATACCTGGTTCCGTAATACTAACCATTGTAGTATCCCCACTACAATGCCAGGTATAAAAATACTACGACTGTCGCTACCGTAATTACCAGCAAAAATCCCCAATATACCTTCAATTGCAAATCCCAACGCTGTCACCACAACCCATTTTTTCACTAAAAAACTGCTTTGTCGCATTGCCAAAGCTTGCATAAATCCAATTCCAACCCCAATTAATAGCCCAAATATTGCACCACCAAAAGCTAACCCTATAGTTATATTCTTAACAGCGGCACCAACAATAAAACTACCGGATAAACCCATTACATAGCCAATTAATCCCCCAAAAGTTCCCCCTGTAATGGTTGCCAATATCCAGTACAGTAAAAAGTCTTGATTTATTTGTTTAGATATTACAGTTGGATTTGGTATTGATGGTTGATTAATATTTGGATTAATATTAGCCAAACTACGCAAAATGACCTGGGTATCGACAGGACGTTGTACTGGTGCAGGTGCCATCATCGCATCGAGTAAATCAACAAGTTGCGGTGATATTTGCTGCGTATAATTTCGCCAGGAAATATTATCCAATTGACTATCTAACTTATTGCTTAAATCGGATTCGTAAATTTCAATATTGCTAGCAGCTTCTTTACCCGTTAACAAAAATGCAAATACTCTTCCTAAAGCAAAAAAATCAGATTGTGGTAAAGAAAAATTCTTACTTTGTTCGGGAGGAATATAAGCAATATTTTCCGGCTGTGAATCTAGATTTCCAAAGCCAATTATTGCTAAATTACCATCAGCTTTTATTAAAATATTTTCTGGATAAATATGTAAATGTAGTAAATTGTGGTTGTGGATTTGCTCTAATATATCAATGGTTTCTCTAAACCACTTCAAAAATAACGTTTCATCAATTGGTTGATTATCTTGCTTTGCTAAATATTCGGTGCAATTTACTCCCTCAATTTTTTCCATTACCAAACAGTACAATGGTGAAGTTTGTGTACGTGGTAAATATATAAAATATCCATTTTTTTCAACCTTGGGAATCCCCGGATGGTTTAACTGCTGTAGTACCTCTGCAGTTTTTTGTAACGACTCATTCGATTTTGAGACTTTCAATATTTTGGTAATATTGCTGCCAACTTCGTTAACCTCATATGTACGGCACAAAGCATTACAATCGAGTTGCTTAATAACTTTAAAGTTTCCAGCGAGTAACAATTCGGAACCGCAGTTTGCACAAAAGCGACTTGTATCCATTTGCAGTTTGTTGCAGTTGGGGTTGATGCATAAGTTCATAGTTGAGTAAGGTTTCGATTGGGGGATTGTAAGCTTCAACTTTCTGTATCCTTACATTTATGCCTTCATACTTGGTATAGATTCAAGCCAAGATTGCTTCATTACGGTAAAATTTGAATCCCAATCGTAAAACTAGCAGTTAAACTGAAATAAAGCGAGTAGTAGGTGAGGAAATCGCCAGTATGTTACAACCTGTAAATGTACTTCAAATCTTAACCACTGACCACTGACAACTAACCAATGACCACTGACAACTGACAACTGACCACTGACAACTGACCACTGACAACTGACAACTAACCACTGACAACTGACCAATGACCAACGACATGCAACGCGACTTTGCCAACCGCGAAGAATTAGTAACGTATCTCTCGGAACAATTTCCGCAAGCTTCACAACGCGATGATAGTATCAGCGAAATTATTGGAGGACGTAAAGCTGCACAAAAAACTTTGCAAAAAGTTGACCCGGCTAAATACGCGAAATCACGTAACTTTTTCACAGGTGCAGTTACCCGACTCTCACCGTATCTCCGTTATGGAGTGATGAGTTTGCGCGAAGTTCGGGATTTTGCCTTGGCAAAAGCTAGAAATGACGGGGATGCGACCAAGCTTGTCAACGAATTCGGTTGGCGCGATTATTGGCAAAGATTGTATGTAAAATTGGGTGATGGCATTTGGCAAGACCAAGAAGAATATAAAACCGGATACAGTGCTACTCAGTACGCGACCGAACTACCCGAAGATATCCGCGAAGGAACTACAGGACTGGTTTGTATCGATAGCTTTAGCCACGATTTACGTAAAATTGGCTACCTTCACAACCACGCACGCATGTGGATGGCAGCTTACATGGTACATTGGCGGCGCATTCGCTGGCAAGTCGGCGCTAAGTTTTTCCTCGAACACCTTTTAGATGGTGACCCTGCGAGTAATAATATGTCATGGCAATGGGTAGCTAGTACTTTTAGCCATAAACCCTATTTTTTCAACCGCGAAAATTTAGAACGTTACACTGAAAGGGTTTATTGTCAAAAGTGCCCTCTGTATGGGAAGTGCGACTTTGAAGGAAGTTACGAAGCATTAGAAGCGAAGTTGTTCCCTAAAGCCGAGTTTAATCGGCAACCCAACAGTCAAAGCTGGCAAAAAGGAAAACGACGTAATTAAGTCGGTTGTCCTTTGTCATAAGTTATTAGTCATTGGTAGTTTGGGCAGGCTACGTTTATTCTTGCCCACCTGCCTAATTAGGATAATTTGGTATGTCAAAAATTATTTGGATACATGGTGACTGTCTGAGTCCCAAAAATCCCGCGCTTGAAGAATATCCCAATACACCCGCTATTTGGGTATGGGATGATGCTTTACTTGATGAATGGCAAATTAGTCTTAAACGTATTACTTTTATTTATGAATGCTTGTTAGAATTACCCGTTGTAATTCGACGGGGTGACGTAGCTACAGAGGTGTTAGCTTTTGCCAAAGAACATAGTGCAACCGAGGTTGTGACTGTTGAGAGTCCAAGTCCTCGGTTTGATGCAATATGCGATCGCATTGAGAAATCCCTCAAGTTAGAAGTCTTTGAAGTCGAACCATTTTTTGATTACGATGGTTTTATCGATCTTAAGCGTTTTTCACGTTATTGGAAAGTTGCCGAACAATACGTTTTTGAATAATTTGATTTTTAATTAGTAAAACGTAGGACAGGCAAGATGCCTATCCTACGGTTTTGCCGTATTAAGGAAACCAAAAGTATTCAATACAAGGTTGCCCATTGACTTTATTAATAGATAATTTACCTGCTGTAAATCCATGTTTTTCATAAAAACGGCAAGCTTTTTGATTTTGTTCTAGTACAGTAAGCTTCAGATATTGTGGGCAAATTTCTTTAGCTTTATTAATTAAGACAGAACCAATACCCTGATTTTGATAATTTGGGTCGATAAAGATTTGGTTTATTTCGTGTTCGGATGATATAACGACCATAAAACCGAGAATACGATTATCAATTTCCACAATATAAATATTTCCCCGCATTACCAAGTCAGCTTGAAAGCGTTTTTGCCATTCCCAATAAGGTTGTGGATGTTGAATATGTGGAATTTGACACCAAGTCCGATACCAAAGTTCAACAGTAGGTTCTAAATCCTGGGGTTGATATGGTCGAATAATTAGCATAACTAATAATCATTTTGTACTTGGATAAGTAAATTATTGATTCCGACTGGAGATTACAACTACCGTAATATAGATAATGAAAACATTATTTATGCTAAAAAAACTTTTTGAAATTACAACCGTAAAAATACTGATTAAATATTTTTTTGTTTTATATTTATTACCCGGATGGATTGATAAAACACTGTAAGTTGTACTAGTAACATTCCTAAAATCAATGGTTCAAATCCTGAATAATTGCAATTTTGATTATGTCAGCCAAGAAATAGTCACAATTTCAGCAGCAATAAAAACAAAATTGCCTTTCTTAGGAAACAGTCAACTTTCCACCTTAACGTGCTATGAATACAACTAATACACTTGATGATCTTACTTTAATTCAACAATTTATCCAAGGTCGAGCGAAACTTTCATTTAATCAGAATTTACGTGTAGAACCTGTAGCCGACACAGTTCAATTACTAACCAAAAAAGGTTTATTACTAGCGACAGTCAATTTAGCTAGTCAATTTAAAATTATTTTTGTGCGGCAAGAATCAACTTATTGGCAACAAATAAATCAAGTCTTACTTGAAAATCAGTTGATGCCAGTAGGGAAAATAATAAATGGATTGATGCGTTACGAATATCATCCTGTGCCGATTGGTTATCAAATCAATTATGCCGAAGCGCTAAATCTATGGAAGATTTGGCAAAATTATAGTAATCAAAAATTAAATAATGCACCTATAAACTTACTTATATTTGCCCATGAAACTTGGCAACCAATTCAAGAAATGGCATTTAGTCAAGAAAGTGTATTTATCAAAACCTATGCTTCACAGATCACAATTCATAGCTGCGATCGCATGGTTTGGATTAGTCCTTGCGAGGAAAATCTAACATCCGCTATTGTAACTCAACCAGCTACACCTACAGATCAAAGTAATCTTGAATCGAAAACAGTAAATAACACTTCGGAACAACTTGAACCTGTCAGCCAAAACTTATTAGAACCATCTAAAATGAAAGACCAACAGCTAGTATCGCAATTTACATCGTCAAAATCAACTAAAAATATTTTGAGTATCGATAAAGGAAAGTTATACATCCAAACGATTGAAGGTGAAATTGTTGTGGAAGGTTCTAATCTCAAATTTTGGTTTAGTCCACCAGAAGGTCAAAATATCATCCCCCAACCTATAGAAGTAAAATAGAAATTTACGAATTTCTTAAAAACCGATTTCTTAAAGAAATCGGTTTTTTTATTGCACTCAAACAAGATTCTTTGTATTAAATATTACTGACAAATAAAATCATAGTTGAACTTTGATGCTTAGATTCAGATTTTCAAGCCTTTGCTACTTACTTATCCTTATGAATAAAGTAGCCTATAATACTTTTGCTTCTGGAAATAGCTAAAATGCAACTGATATGGCTATTAGCATCCTTCGTGTGAAAATGAAAGAATATATACTTAGAGAGGAAAACCTTATAGTATGCACCTGAGTGAAATCACCCACCCTAACCAGTTGCACGGTTTATCCATTCGTCAGTTGCAACAAATTGCCCGCCAAATACGTGACAAGCATCTCCAAACCGTTGCGGCAACTGGTGGACATCTTGGACCTGGGTTAGGTGTTGTAGAATTAACGCTTGGGCTTTATCAAACACTCGACCTCGACTGCGATAAAGTTATCTGGGACGTTGGACACCAAGCTTACCCCCATAAACTGATTACTGGACGTTACAGCGACTTCCACACCCTACGCCAAAAAGACGGTATCGCAGGCTATCTCAAACGCAGCGAAAATAAATTTGACCACTTTGGTGCGGGACATGCTTCGACAAGCATCTCCGCAGGTTTAGGTATGGCTTTAGCGCGAGATTTAAAGGGCGAAAAATTCAAAGTTGCCTCTATTATTGGTGATGGTGCCCTAACTGGGGGAATGGCACTCGAAGCCATCAACCACGCTGGACATTTACCCAAAACTAATTTACTAGTAGTTCTCAACGACAACGAGATGTCCATATCTCCTAACGTTGGGGCAATCCCCCGCTACCTCAATAAGATGCGTCTTTCTCCACCGATGCAGTTCTTTACGGACAGCTTTGAGGAACAATTCAAAAATATACCTTTCGTTGGTGAGTCGCTTTCCCCGGAAATTGCCCGCATTAAAGAAGGGATGAAGCGGTTAGCTGTGCCGAAAGTTGGTGCGGTGTTTGAAGAACTTGGTTTTACCTACATGGGGCCAGTCGATGGACACAACTTGGAGGAATTGATTACCACATTCCAACAAGCACATCAAATTACTGGGCCTGTTTTAGTGCATGTAATTACAACTAAAGGTAAAGGTTACGAAATTGCCGAAAAAGACCAAGTTGGATACCATGCCCAAACACCCTTTAATATAACTACAGGCAAAGCGATTCCTTCGACTAAACCCAAACCCCCAGCATATGCAAAAGTATTTGCACATACTCTCGTCAAACTTGCCGAACAAAACCCGAAAATCATTGGCATTACAGCGGCAATGGCGACAGGAACGGGGTTAGATAAATTACAGCAAAAACTACCTAACCAGTATATTGACGTAGGTATTGCCGAACAACATGCAGTCACCTTAGCAGCCGGACTTGCCAGCGAGGGAATGCGTCCTGTTTGCTGCATTTATTCAACTTTCCTACAACGGGCATTCGACCAGATTATTCACGATGTATGTATCCAAAAGCTACCCGTGTTTTTCTGTTTAGACCGGGCAGGAATCGTTGGGGTCGATGGACCGACGCACCAAGGTATGTATGATATTGCCTATCTACGCTGCATTCCTAATATCGTATTGATGGCACCCAAAGACGAAGCCGAACTGCAACGCATGATTGTCACCGGAGTGAATTATACACAGGGCGCGATCGCAATGCGTTTTCCTCGCGGTAGCGGTCATGGCGTACCCTTGATGGAAGAAGGTTGGGAACCTTTAGAAATTGGTAAGGGTGAAATTCTTCGCAACGGCGATGATGTGCTTTTAGTTGCATACGGGACAATGGTTTACCTGGCAATGCAAACTGCTGAAGTCCTCAACGAGCATGGAATTCAAGCAACGGTAATCAATGCCCGCTTTGCAAAACCGTTGGATACTGAGTTGATTTTGCCACTAGCGAAAAAAATTAAGCGCGTGGTCACAATCGAAGAAGGTTGCTTGATGGGTGGTTTCGGTACAGCAGTCGCAGAAGCATTATTAGATGCTGATATTGTTATACCGATAAAGCGTATCGGCATACCAGATATCTTAGTCGAACATGCCGAACCGAATGAATCGAAGGCCGAATTAGGTTTAACAAGTCCGCAAATTGCCGACACGGTAATGCAGGCTTTCTTTAAACAAGAATTAGCTACAGTCGGTTAGTCCATGTAGAGACGCGTTCCCCGTAAGGGGTTCCCAAAGGGTAATTTCGCGTCTCCTTAATAATAATTTTAGAATTTTTATGCGATCGCCCCACCAAACCCCACACCCTGCAAAAAATATGTAAATATACAATATGCAACTAATATATATTTTTGGTTCCCCCCTTTAATTCTCTGCCATGAATCCTTCCAACAATCAGGTTTATCCCGTCATTTGGCACAACGATGCAGTCTCCCTCATTGACCAAACTCGCATCCCAAATGAATACACAGTCGTCGAAATCAGCCGTAGTGAAGACATGGCTTGGGCTATCAAAACCATGATAGTTAGAGGTGCCCCTGCAATTGGTGTTGCCGCTGCATACGGTATGTATCTCGGTGCAAGGGAAATTGAAACCGATAAACGCGATGCATTTTTACAGCAATTGGAAAAAGTTGCCATGATGTTGCGGGCAACTCGTCCCACCGCAGTCAATTTATTTTGGGCAATATCACGGACGTTAAAAGTCGCCTTTGAAACTTTAGGCACTGTCGATGATATTAGGAGAACTCTGTTAGAAACCGCTCAAACTATCCAAGTTGAAGACTTACAAACTTGTCAGGCAATCGGCGACAACGGGTTAAAAGCATTACCAGCTAATCCAGGTAAATTAACTTTACTTACTCACTGTAACGCCGGCGCACTCGCTACAGCCGGTTACGGTACAGCATTGGGTGTAGTACGTTCAGCATGGCGCGAAGGCAGATTGACGCGGTTATTCGCTGACGAAACCCGTCCTAGATTGCAAGGTGCAAAACTAACTACTTGGGAATGTGCCCAAGAGGGTATCCCCGTAACGCTAATTACCGATAGCATGGCAGCACACTGCATGAAGCAGGGAATGATTCACGCTGTAGTAGTAGGTGCAGACCGCATCGCTGCTAATGGTGACTCGGCGAATAAGATTGGTACGTATAGTTTGGCAATAATAGCGAAAGCCCATAATGTACCATTTTTTGTTGCAGCACCACTTTCAACGGTTGATTTTGAATTAGCCGATGGTAGCGGAATACCAATTGAAGAACGCGACCCTGCGGAAATTTACCAGGTAGGCGATACGATTTTGACACCAACTAGCGGGGTGGACTATTACAATCCGGCATTTGATGTGACTCCTGCTGAGTTGATAGCGGCTATTATTACCGAGAATGGGGTGTTTGCACCTGGGGAATTGATGCGATCGCGTGAAAGGCAATTAGTTTAATCAAGGAATGGGGAATACCATAATCAGGAATTGCAAATTCCCCACCCTAATGTCATGCTGAGGCACGAAGCATCTTTAAGATTTTGACGCAATTTAAAAGTAAACTTCTAACCCGTTTTTAATATAATCGCTGACAACCATCTTTTTGAAAAATTGAGCGCTTGGTACAATAGTTCCGCAAACTAAAAATGACCAATCGGTTTTCATATCCGATGCCACTGATACCATACTGAAGTGCCATGTTCCCAAGGGGAACCGCTACGCGATCGCATCAAAGCAATTCCTTGACCACCGAAGGGCAATTGAGTATCACTCAAACAGAGATTTCGTCTAAGTTTAAAATTCGCGTTTTTTTCTCCCATCAGAGTGATAAAAATAAGGAAGGGGATAAAAACAAGGTATTAAGGGTAAAATCTATGCTTAAAAGCACTCATGTTGTCACGACACCATCAGTAAAACGCTTACTTAAGCTTTGGGCATTGCGATACAAAACTGACTTATCTTCTCCACTGTTATCTCAAGAATCCTCGATCGGTTCATTGCTTCAAACAGCTTCACCATCCGGTCGAGCCAAAACCACTGCAAAATTAAAAGATAAATTATTAAATGTCAGCAGCCAAATGGCATGGATACAAACAAAGTCACTCTACAATTATCTTCCAAATGTCTTAGATTTTACCGAGGCAAAAAAAATCACAGAATCCGTATTTATTCTCTATAAGGATTTACTAAATATCTACGAAAAGCAACTGCTACGTGACGATTTATTTACGATAAAACTATTACAAACAGCAAAGAAATTTGACCATAGTTATATTGACGAACTCAAGCTAATCAGGATTGAGGAATTAGCATACGCACTTGAACCAATATTAATGGCATTTCAAGAGCAACAAATGGCATGTAAAGACTGGCGTACACTTGGCTTTATGACTACGCAGTTAAGATTTACTAACAAGTTAATTCTCAATAAGGTTACACAAGAAGAAAAATTGTTACTTAGTCCCTACTTCAAGTTTGTTGAAGAACAAACTTCTATTCCCTGGCAGCGAGTATGTGTTGCTAGTGCCAACCACGATTTAGATTCACCTGTCTTAACTTTGGTAGAGCAAATGTTACCGCTTGTAGAAGATATTGCCCAAACTGTTTACCATAAATTAATAGAATTATTCCCCGACCATCGAAGTCGTAGTGGTTTTTTGAACAATCCCAATGTGGCACAATCAAGTATTCGTGACTTGACCATGTTCCAAGCTTACCTATGGTTATGTGTTTTAGAGCAAAGTTTAGTACCAGTAGAAGAATTAGTGGATTTATGTTTTATGGTGATGGAGAAAGTCGAAGTTAAGTGGGGAGTGTTGCAGAAGTGGAATCAAATATTAATGGATGAAGTTGTCAACCGTGTCGATTCGGAACAGAAAACTATTTTGCTACCTTACACTCAAGGAATGCAGAAAGCATTTGCCTTTGATTAGGAAGCGAATGAAAGATATTTGAGGATTAGAAATTTATTAGCTTAAAATACCTTCTTCATTAAGGGCTTGATGTAGATAGTTCCAGGTTTCGGTTTGCTCTTTTTCGTCACCATCTTCTATCCATTCTTTAGTAAGTTTACTGAGGATTTGATGTTGTTGGCTGAGTTTTTCACTCTCTTTAATTTTTTGCTCAGTATTTTCAGATACTGTAGTCTTTAAAGTTACACTTTCACGATACAAACGGATAATTTGAAGCAAATTAGACCAGTATTCTTTGGGGGTTTGCTGAAGTTCTTGCAATAAATCTATTACCGATACTTCTGACGTATGATTATCTCGATTGCTTGGAGATTGGTTCGTTAATATAGTTTGCTCAGACATGATTATTTGGCTTATTTACTCTCTACTAATTGTAATTCATGTAAAAGAGTACAATGTGGTTTGTCGTCATATATCGCATGAATTGATTTTTTCTCACATTGGTTTGTGCTAGGTGTTGGGGGAATAGGGCAGGGAGCATTTCACTTTCGTGCTGTCATTCTG
>JANNFJ010001064.1:0-5203 GCA_031379725.1 Calothrix sp. OTE_75_metabat_31 | reverse complement strand
CATCTTGCTCGCGTATGATATTAAAGCGAGCAAGATGCTCGCACTACCCCCCAAAATTAATGACTATTACTACTAATAGTTCGTGTCTTAATTTTGGGGGGTTGGCTGGGCGTTAAAATCCTTGCGGAGACGCGAAATTACCCTGCGGGAACCCCTTACGGGGAACGCGTCTCTACATCCCTCCGAATTAATGACATAGACCACTAGCATACAAAACTAAAACCCCGACTTTTTTAAAAAGTCGGGGTTCTGAACTGTCGAAAAAGCCGATACTTCCTGATATAAAAATTATAAATATTTTAATTTCGACAACTGCTTTCCATCACATCACTTTTACTTTTTTGTTATCTAAATTACTGCTTGTTTTCCGACCGTAATACTCACTAGCATAGTAACTACCGTAACTAGATTTACCAGTCACACCATTCACTACCATACCCAAAACTCGTTGTCCGGACTGCTGTAACAAATTTTTTGCCGCATCCAATGAATCAGTATTCGCCACTCCAGGACGTACAACTAATAACATTCCATCTGCCTTTTTACCTATAACTAACGCATCAGAAACGGCTGTTAAAGGTGGAGCATCAATAATTATAAAATCATAATCCGCAGAAGCCTCAGCAATCAACGAATCCATCTGGAGTGATTCTAATAATACTAATGGGTTAGGGGGAAGTGTTCCAGATGTAAGTACATCCAATGTTACTAATGATTCTGTGACACTATTTTTCAAACTAGCTTGACCAACTATAACGTTGCTCAGTCCTGTCATGTTAGATAGTTCCCAGATTTCGTGCTGACGGGGACGACGCATATCGGCATCTATTAACAAGACTCTGCGTCCTATTTGTGCTAAAGCTACTGCTAAGTTGGCACAAACAAATGATTTACCCTCACCTGGAACTGAACTACTGACCACAATCACTTTTGCAGTTTTGCCAACTATGGTAAAACCTAAGTTAGTTTGGAGCATTTCAAAGGCTGTAGTCACCACTGAATAAGGGTCGTTAAGTACAGGTAAATCTTGAATATCTTTATTCTCAGCTTTTTTATTCAATTGCGGAATTGTGCCAAGCAAGGTATAACCCACAAGTCTCTTGGCTTCTTCTACAGTCTTGAGAGATTTATCCATTGCTTCGAGTACGAGAGCAGTTCCCACACCTAGTAAAATTCCCAAAAATCCACCCAATGATAGGTTGAGGGGAATCTTAGGAGAAACTGGTCGTTCGGGAATTAAAGCCTCAGAAATTACCCGTGTATTACCAAGGGTTTGTTTTTCCAATACCTGAACTTCTTGAAGTTGCTTAAAGATTTGTTGATAAGTAACTTGTGCTACTTGCAAGCGTCGCTCTAACGCTCTTTGGGTTTGTTCTAGCTTGGGTATAACTTTTAACCGCGATTGGTAGAGTAAGAATGATTTTTTTAAATCTTCAGTTCGGTTTGTTAATGCCAAGCGTTCTACTTCTGATTTGACCAAATCAGCCGTTAGAGTTTGTTTTAATTCTCCTATTTGTAAATTTTGGTCTGGTACGGACTCAGAAGAATCCGCAATTTGAGTGACTCGCCTCCCAAGTTGATTTCTTAAGGCCTGTTCTTTCTCGGTCAAATTAACTATGGTCGGATGATTTGCAGTTAAACGAGTCTTGGCAACAGCTAACTCAAGTTGTGCTTTCTGGTATTCTACAAGTACTTGCTGTACGCCAGGAGATTGACTAAGGCTACTGAGTTCTACAGCTTGCTCTGTAGTTAATGCCAATTGCTTTTGCAAAGCAGACGAGCGAGTATTAGCATCGACAATTGCAGCTTGTCCCTGAGTAATCTGGTCTGCCAACCCTTTCATACTTTCTACCCCGACTTTTGCCTCTTCCTCTAGCGCAACTACATTGTTTGCATCTTTAAAACGGCGTACATCAGCTTCGGCTTTCGCTACCCTTGCTTCAACTTCAGGTAATTGCTTACTTAGGAATTCCCGTGCCGCTCTAGTTTGTGCGGTACTGTTACTAATGCTATTTTCTAAATAATCCCCCATGACAGAATTGACGACATTTGCCGCTTCTTGAGGATTGGTACTGCGGTAGGTAAGCGACAAAACATCAGTACCCTTAACGCTCTTTACCTTCAATAATTTGAGAAAATCCTCGACTTTTAGAGGTTTACCCCGCTTATCCTTTAAATTGAATTTAGTAATAGTTTTGTCAATAATGGGATACGAGCGGATAATTTCAGATTCTGTGTCAAGGGGGTTGCTGAGTTGAGTCAAACCGCTGAGTTCTCCAATCCCTGCACTCAAACCTGCTAACGCCGAAACTTTATTACTTTTATTAAACAGTAACTTGCCTTCTGTTTCGTAAATCGGTTTTTGCTGGAAGGTAACAAGGGCTGTTATTCCGATAATTGAAGCTGCAACAACTGCTGAGGGAAGCCAACGCCTTTTTAGAATTAGCCAGTATTGTTGGAAATTAATCGAGTCTTGCTCTTTGTAATTATTATCTTGCATATTAGGGGTTCACAACAATCACAAATCAAGGTAATAGCTGAGGCAAATGTTCAACCTTTTAAGAAATTATAAAAATATATATACGTAGGATAGACAATAAAGCGGCAAGCCACCTTAATGTCATTTATTTATTAGCAGTACACAGGTAATACTGTGTCTTTATCTATTTAACAGAAATAATCTAAAAATGCTTGTATGTATATATACATCTAAACTAAATTTCAGTTTTAATGGAAAAAACTTAGTATTTCGGAACAAAGAATTATACCTATTACACAATGTTTAGTATATGCAGGGTGTGTTAGCGCTCTTGGTAACGCACCCTACGTATCCTTTCAAAAATCTTTGGGGTAGTTCTATAATTAGAACGAAGCCTGCTCAAAGTAGGCTAATAGTGTGCATCTTCATATAAAAATAGTATTAGTCCATTACAAAAATATCAATAAATACTATTCAAAATTCTATTCTTTAATCAACGAATAATTTCTATCTACGTATATACGTACTTAACGATTTTTTTACGTGCTTTTATCCAGTTTGATACAAATCTTTTTCAAATTAAATTATATTATTGGCAGTAGATATCTCATTGTACTGATACTCACCATGTGATTTATCATGCTATTGACTACAAAGTTAGTTTCCTGACTTTGGTGAGCTAATAGTTTTTTGGTTTGGTATCGCGGTATTCAAATTTGACGGATTAGAAGTAATCAAACATCCAACTTAGTCAAGTGACCAGAGTAACAAATGTTTACGCAATTTTCCTCTGAAGGCTCGGTAAGTACTAAGTCACTATGGAGCCTCCGTAGCACTCCTCTATGGCTTTTGGCTGCGGATATTATCGGTTTGGTTGTCAGTTTAGCATTTGCTGTTTGGTTGAATTTAGGTGAACCAGTTGATTGGTCTAATCCGATTTTGTTTGGATTTATGTTGTTGGTTCTCATTGGACTTTATTTAGCAGATACCTACAAACCAGACTCTCAGATTGCTGGTTTGCGGGCACCAGCCAGGATTCTACTGTGTATTGGTGCTGTTGCTGCTGCTAGTGCCGGTTTTATTTATCTATCTGGACAAAAGCATCTACTATGGTGGACTATTCTACTGCCAAGTTTGCTGATATTTACACCTTGGGTAGTGGGATTGCGGATGATGACAGCATTATGGATGCGTAAGCATGTCGAGCAAAGTCGTTGGTTAATCCTGGGTAGTGACGAGATTACTGCCAAATTTGCTCAAGATTACCTGAATTTAAATCCTCTAGGACGTTTGGTTGTCCTGAGTGAATCGGAAACGAATAATCAATTAGATCGGAATAACTTAAATTTTGTTGGTAATATTTTCGATTTAAAATCCTGGATTTCTCAGTCCTGGTCGGGTGTGTTGGTTGGGAACAAAGTTGACTTATCTAATACTCAAATCCAGCAGTTGATGGAAATGCGGTTGCAAGGAACTCCTATTTATAAGCTGCCCGATTTTTATGAAAATTTGTGGTATAAACTGCCATCATTCCTTCTCCACGATACTTGGTTTGCTTATAGTAGTGGTTTTGACTTAATACCCGGTCGCATTAGTTCAAAGCTAAAGCGAGTAGTTGATATTATTGCGGCAGCTTTCATGGTTATGCTTTTAGCTCCATTGATGCTACTGACTGCACTACTGATTAAGTTAGATAGTCCAGGTTCAATTTTTTATAGTCAGGTTAGGACAGGATTAAAGGGCAAACCTTTCAAAGTTTATAAATTCCGGTCGATGTATCAAGACGCTGAGAAGCGTGGAGTACAGTGGGCACAAAAACGCGACCCTAGAATTACTAGAGTTGGATATTGGTTGCGAGCCATGCGGATTGATGAACTACCGCAGATTTGGAATGTACTCAAAGGCGAAATGAGTTTAATCGGTCCGCGTCCGGAACGACCAGAGTTTGATGTCCAGTTAAGACAAGAAATTCCTTACTACGACCTGCGTTACTTGGTAAAACCAGGAATTACTGGTTGGGCACAGGTGCTTTATCCCTACGGTGCATCTGTTGAGGACGCTTATGAAAAGCTAGCTTACGACCTTTACTACATCAAGAATTATTCATTGCTTTTGGATATGGCGATCGCATTTAAAACTGTCCGAGTCGTTTTGTTGGGTAAAGGCAGATGACTAATAAAATATTGGTGACAGGGGGAGCAGGCTATATTGGTTCCCATGTCGTCCGTCAGTTGGGGGAAGCTGGCTATGACGTAGTAATATATGACAATTGCTCGACAGGTTCAGCCCAAGCCGTAATGCATGGCGAACTAATTATCGCCGATTTAGCAGATACTGAGATTCTTCACCAAGTTTTTTGTCAGCATAAATTTACTGCTGTGTTGCATTTTGCTGCCAGCTTGGTTGTACCAGAATCAGTTGCTCGTCCCCTAGACTACTACACCAATAACACCCGTAATACTTTAAATTTGCTCCAGTGTTGTCGAGTCACGGGTGTTAATCAAATTATTTTTTCCAGCACAGCGGCAGTTTACGGTGAACCCAAGGAAAATCCGGTTACAGAATCTACTCCCACAAAGCCGATTAATCCTTACGGACGCTCCAAATTAATGAGCGAGTGGCTGATTGAGGATTATGGGGCAGCCTCGGATTTGCGTTACGTAATTATCCGCTATTTTAATGTAGCCGGAGCCGAACCGGGAGGAAGTTTAGGAGGTTTATTTT
>JANNFJ010001055.1:0-5848 GCA_031379725.1 Calothrix sp. OTE_75_metabat_31 | reverse complement strand
TAAATAAACTCATTTACTCGATTGCTTAATATAAACTAAATAAATGTTAGTTTATCTTGTTTTAGACTAATTGAATAGCTGCAGACAATATAAATGGCATTACGCACGCACAACCGTGATGTCACGACCGTTTTTTGTGGTTGCGGATTTAGTTGATAATCGTTCTTGAATGGGTGCTGCCTTTGAACGTCGGTCGAAGATGACTAACCATCCAGAATTCTCTTCTATCCTGGCTAAATAAGAGTCTATTTGTTCTAGACCTTCTTCTTCTGGGTCACCTTTTTTATTTCGCCAAACTTTTAATTCTATTCCTAATGTTGTGCTTCCATATCTTAAGCATAAGTCCATGCGGTCATTTCCAATTGCATACTCGCGTTCTAGGGTTCCACCTCCGTTAACGACGCGATGTAGAAATGCCATTAGTACTAAATGGGGTGCTACTTCATGGTATCCTGTAGTGCCTAGTAATGGCTCACCATGCTGCCGCCAAAATTTGATAAATGCTTTTAGTAAACTTTCGGTGTTTAATTCCCCTTGTTCTGTTAGCCAAGTTGGTGATATTTGCGGCAGTGAAGCCATTGGTGTTATTGTTAGTACTCGCGGTAAAATTTCACGATAAATTGGATTAGCAATTCTTAATCCCCCTAGTGGGTCGATTGTGCATAAACCTAAATCTATAACAAATTGAATATCATCTGGGGGTACATTTCCTAATTCCAATCCAGCTAGCATTGGTTCAATAATTGCCTGTACCCTTGATTCTTGGAGCCTTTCTGCAAGTGAGTCTAAATGTGTATCTTTACGAGCAATTAATATTTCTTTGGCTTTGAAAATATGTTCATGTGTAATTGTGATGGTTCTATCTTTAACCATCTTTTCGACAATTTCTTTTGCTAAAGCATTTACTAACCAAGGTTGCCCTTGAGTTAATTCAAATGCAAATGCTGATGCATGTGACGTAAAAACTTGTCCTGTGTCATCAGTATGTTGCTGGTAAAGCTCTGCGACTTCGGCACTATTAAAATTTCTTAATGTGAAGGAACCTACTTTAATATTAAATGGACTTGATGTGTTTAATCTTTCACTTCCTCCAGATGCATATTTATAATCACGTACATCTCGTAAACCAATTAATCCTACAGATTGTGGAAAGTTTTTAGGACGGCCTCGATATCCTTCGCGTAATTGTCGTAAAAATGATATTAATGTTTCGTTTTCTAAAGAGTCAATTTCATCTATTAATAGTACTACAGGTCGCTTACAAGCTTGTGCCCAAGCCCTCAAACTTGCTCTTATTCTTTGTCCAGGCTCTGGATAATTCCAAGTAGGAGGTTGCAAATCTTGCGGTAGAGTGTCTTCAATCGTATCACGCCAAGTTGGAAGAATCGCTACTTCTGCGGCGCCTGGGTCATCATTATAAGCGCTTCCAATTTCTACAGATACCATTACTGCTGCGTAATGTTCACTCGAAGTTAGCTCTTGTGCTAACGATATCATTGCCGTAGTTTTACCCGTTTGTCGGGGTGCATGAATTACAAAATAATTTTCTTGAGCAATTAAACCCTCTAAATCAGGCAATCGACTAGTAGGCGACAACATGTAGTGCTTGTCGGCTTGGCAATGACCTGAAATGTTGAACCAACGAGGCATGAGCAATAAACGTAATCGTAAGTTGTACTTAATGCTATTGCTTAGTATAGCTGATAAGAGACTTGCAAAAATTAAATTAACTATTTTATGGAATGGTCATCCTTGCTTGTTCCATACAAAGGGCAATTTTAAGCTAGCCCGCGTCTTGGTGAATCTGAGCGTCCTTATAGGGGTTTGGCAACGGCGATTTCAAACTAATCAATAAAGTATTTCATTAACTTTGGCAAGTCGTGAGGGTCAGAATCCGGGTTTCTTAAAGAAACCCGGATTCTAGCCATCACAAAAAGTTTATATTAATAACATGAATTATTAAACAATTCCGATGCTGTTACACTTCGACTAATAATATCACCTTGACGGTCAAATAAAATAGTCCCTACTTTCATCGACACGTCAGCATATTTTTGCACATAATCTTGAGCTTTTTGACTAATCTTTTCTGCCAAAACTCCAAATACTGACTCAGATAAACCTAACTCAACTAACTTTTTATATGCAGCATCAGCAGTCTTACTACCCAAAACAGCTTTTACTGTTTCTAAACTTCCCTCCACCTCAACCACCGCAGCACTAATTATTTCCAACTTAGCATCGGCAATGTGACTCGAAGTATTAAAAATACCTCCAGCAAGCTTAATTAATTTTCCTTGATATCCAATCAACAGCACAGATTTAGCATTGTATAACCCTGCTTCTACCAACAATGCTCCAATCCAGTTACCTGTCGTCACAATTACATCTTCTGGGATTGACAAACGCTGGGCAACTTGCAACCCATTACTACCTATACAAAATACTAAATCTTGATACTGTTTAACTTTATCCTGCAAACAAACGCGAAAATCATCAAGTTGTTCGGTAGTCGAAAGCGGTTTAGAAATTCCACTTGTACCTAATAACGATAGTCCTTCTAAAACTCCAAAAGCTGCATTTGATGTCCGCTGTGCTAATTGACGACCTTCAGGAAAGATAATCGATACAGTGATAGTTTTATTCTCAGGAATGAGTGGTAATAAATTTGCATCAAATAAACGACGGGCAAACTGGTAAATCGCAGCTTTTCCATCTGCGGTCTTTCCCAATCCCTCACCTGCTTCTAATCTTAAAGCTTGTTCTTGTCGTTCAGACAATTTTACCATTGCCCAAATCGGAGTATTGCGAGTCAAATCTAAATTATCACCGGGGTCGCTGATTGCGATCGCTAAAGCAGTCGATGTATCTAAAGTTGCTACTTGCTGAATCGAAATATCACCAGTTCCCGGCAATAAATCAATATAAACTGATTGCCTTTGCTCAGTGCCTTGTATCAAATGAAGCAAAGCAGCTTTCGCAGCAGCAACAGCAAAAACTGGTAAAGTGTAACCTGTTCGAGCCATTTTTAAATTAATTTTTATCCCGTCACGTCATGGCATCCTGCCTGCGCTTTTAAATTATATATTTAAAATAAATCAACATATAATCGAACTCAAATCTAAACGAAACCCTGGCATGACATCCTCACCTGTCAATTTCAATGGACTAGTAAGGGATAAACTCATAGTTTCAACATACTGCGACCGATAAATTTCCACAACCGACCTTTGCATATCGACCAACCAGCCGAGACGAGTTCCATTATCTCGATACTCGAACATTTTGTCACGCAATTCCTCTAACGAATCGCATTCCGAACACACTTCCATGACAAAATCTGGACAAAGGGGAGGAAACAAACGTCGTTCTCCTGGGGATAATCCTTCCCATCGTTCTAACACTACCCAAGAAATATTGGGTGAACGATAAGCACCATTGGGCAAATGAAATTCTGTTGGGGAAGAAAATAGGTATCCGGCTTTTTTATAATGATTCCAATTAGCTAATTCGGACATAAACTCGGAATTTATCGTGCTAGTTGCACTACCCTTTAAAGGCATAATAATCGATTGACCATCAGCGGTAAGTTCTAATTGCTGCTGTTTGTTAGCTACGCACAGTTGATGAAACTGTTCGTCCGTTAAATTAGTAGTGCTAGTAAGGACATTCAGACTTCGAGTTTCCATAAGTGTTTAGCCAACAATCTTCTTAGTTTTATTATCGTTGATGTTTAAAGGCAATATCTAGCTGTTTCGGTTGGTCTATACATAAATTTATAATTATTCAAGTGCTATATATTACCTTTTTAATAAAAATTTGTATTTAATTCGGACTTACGCAAAAACTCTTTCAAACCCGCTCCGCAATGTGTTCTGTGTGATATAGTCCATAATTGCCTGATTCGTGCTTAAGTCCGATTAATTTCATTAAAGACAACAGGGAACATTTTTGTTGATTTCAGATTCCTATAACTAATAGACATTTGCTGGAAATGATGTAGAAACGTTATATGTGATGATGTAAGTTTCTACATCACAGTTTTGAGCAACGCATAATTAATTTGAAGAAAAAGCGAACTCCTGATAGAGGAAGTCCGCTATTCAAGCTGAGGGAAAATTGTCACGTTTTCGGATTTTAAATTTTGTTTGCGATACCAATGCATTTTCCTTGGGACGATTTAATACTTACATCTTGTTTTCATGCCGGCAAGCATTTATACCCGTTCTTCATCAAAAATATAAATTTAAATAGTCTTAACAATAGAAGTCGATGGTAGATAAAAAGTTGTTTTTTATACCCAATCCTGACTTGCAAACTATCAATCAGCACACTAATATAGGAGATACTTACGTATATTCGTCATGTAAAGTCATAACTTCATAAATTTTTAAGTTATTTATCAGTAAATTGTTGGGTAAAGAGCAAACATAATATTAAAGTTTATGTAAGTTATTTCGGATTAGTTTTTTGTTTGATACGCCCTAATTCCGTGCCCAAATAGCTCAAAATCGTGCGGCAACCACAAAGGAAATGCCTCAAAGCAAGCAATGGTAACTGTAGTAGTAGTCATCAATATACTTATTTCGCTAATGCTGGTATATATAGCTTGGCGACTGTGGAAAATTAGGCTGACTCTCAAAAGAGTCACTAACATTCTTATCGTAGCCGAACGCAATACGCAAAGGGTTCTGGGGACAGCACCAGAGCTAATTTATGCCAGAAAGCGGAATATTCAGAATTTACGGCAAGGCAATCAAAGCTTAGAGTCGCAAATCCAACAAGTACGGCAAATAATCGGTTTGCTGCTTTCGGGAACGCAATGGTGGCAGCGCTATTCACGTCAGAGAACTGTAGGGATTAAAGATACAACTTTAAGTAAAGATTAATACAGGAATTACATCAAGAAGGCTTTGTTCTCAACCAGTGTACGATCGAATAAAATAATTTAAATCTAGCCTTTGTATTTATCAAACCGGCATAAAATAGGTATAAGGAGATCAACACCATACAATGTCAAATAATCGTTCAGGACAATTTTTTGGCGGTTTGATGCTAGGGGCTACAATTGGAGCCTTAACAGGTTTGCTTGCAGCACCACGCACAGGACGCGAAACACGCCAACTACTCAAAAAATCGGCTAATGCCTTACCCGAATTAGCCGAAGACCTATCAACCAGCGTGCAAATCCAAGCCGACCGTCTTTCGGCAAGTGCATTGCGAAATTGGGATGACACATTAGAACGATTGCGGATTGCGATCGCAGATGGTATTGATGCCAGTCAGCGTGAAAATCAAGTGATGCAACGGCAGCAACCCCAAGATGACCTCGATGACTCTCTCCCGCAACAATTAGATACCTAAAAACACTCCCCTCCACACCCCACACCCTACCCCCCACACCCCTAATTTGTGACAGAACCCCTGTTTTGGCTGGGATTATCGCTTCTTTTGGTTGCTATCAGCTTGACCGCTGTCCTGATAGCGGCAATTCCAGCATTGCAAGAATTAGCACGGGCAGCTCGTAGCGCTGAAAAATTATTTGATACGCTATCGCGGGAATTACCACCGACGCTAGATTCGATTCGCATGACAGGTTTGGAAATCACCGATTTAACCGAAGATGTAAGTGAAGGTGTAAAAAGTGCTGGTCAAGTCGTCAAGCAAGTTGACCAAAGTATAGATGGTGCCCGCAAACAAGCCCAAAATATTCAAGTTGGGACTCGCAGTTTGTTCGTAGGTGTCAAAGCTGCATGGAAATCATTTACCCGGCAAAAACCTGTTTCGAGAAGAAATATAGACCGCAATCCTCAATCTCAGAAATCACAATTACCTTCCGGTGAATGGG
>JANNFJ010001043.1:0-1567 GCA_031379725.1 Calothrix sp. OTE_75_metabat_31 | reverse complement strand
GAGTCAAGATTAGTTCCTAAAATCCAGGTTTTGTGAAAGTCACCTGGATTCTAACCTTTACCACATGGTCTGCACTAATTACGTAAACCATTAAAGATTAGAAAAGAATTAATTAATAATCTTTTCTACTCCCTACCCTCTAACTTTTTTGTTCAACCCCAAACCCCACTAGTAGAACTTCTTCGAGGGGTTGTCCTTGATTTGGACGACGGTAAGTGATAATTTTGCGGATGCGTAAATTCGGGTTAACCATAGTGATAGAGTCAACCGCAATTTTACTAGTATAATTGGTAGTCATTAGTAATTCGCGTTTGATACTGTCGAAGCTAAAGTCAGCAATAATTGGTCTTTCTTCTTCGTAAGCGCGATCGCGTAGATATTTTCCATGTAAAATTGTCGCATCTTCCTTTTGAGTCACAAACAGCATATTCAACTGTTGCGAGACTTTTTCCCCTTTTTCAGAGACAGTCTGAAACTTCAGATGGTATCCCGGCAAAACGTTAACATTTGGTGGTAAAGGAAAAGCATTGTCTGCAATCACTTTAAGTTTTAACGCTTCGGTCACAGGTTCAACAACGAATTCGGTATGCGATCGCTCAACTTCCTGCTGTGTCAAATAATGGTAGGTACGTTCTGTCGTCCAATTGCCAACGCAGTCATCAAAAAATTGTTGAAACTCTAAATTTGACATATTCCCCCCGCTCCTAACTTTTAAAAGTAGACATTTTAGCGATTAAATGGTCAAAATATGGCGCTAATACCGATTGTTGACTCTTGTTACAATGCTTTAAACTAGCACTTTTGAGGCCTTCTAATCCTACAACCATTGCATCCAAAGGCACTTGCAACTCTTCATACAATAATTTCATATAATGAAGCCCCTTGGAACTGGTATACTCACTATGCTGCCCAGCGATACCATAGGTAATGCAGCGTAAAAAATTCCAAAAGTCTCGCCAGCAAGCAGCACCACGTTCGGGTGGGTAAAGTTCACCTCCTGGTTCGAGAATATTCGGATAGGCTATTAGCATTTGTGTACGTGCTTCATCTACAATTTCAGTTACGCGATCGCGCAACTGTCTTACTAAATAAAAATACTGAGAATAGTTTGGTGCAAGTGCCTCAATTTGCAGCAAATCTTCATTGCTTAAATACTGACCTGCATCATCTGAGGCTTGAAAAATGTCAATTGCTGCGGACGAATGTGTATTTTGCCATTCTGCAAAGCTGACAATCCTAGCTTTGGCTATAAGTTCCTTAACTTCTGCTGTTAATTTCATACTTTATAAATTCTCAATAGTTATTTGTCAAGAGCTATTTGTAATGTATTAGTAAATATTTATAGTTCCAGGTCAATGTCTAATATAATACAAAAAACAGAAACTTCGAGAGGAAACGAAAAATAAAAGGTAATCATAATTATTTTTATAAAAAAATTAAGGCACAACGCTGCGATTGTTGTGCCCCAAAAATATACTAGTACCCAACGGCGGAAATAGGAATACCATTCAATACTGCGTAGGTTAAGAAGTTTTCCCAAAATAGATCCACCATTATCCCCCTTTTT
>JANNFJ010001036.1:0-5824 GCA_031379725.1 Calothrix sp. OTE_75_metabat_31 | reverse complement strand
GAAATAAATACCTTGCGATACGCCCTTGGCGTTAAGCTTCGCTTATCGCACGGACATTCGTGGCCTCGAAGAAGTCCACATCGTTATTATATAACGATACCGCGCAACCCCGCAAAATTAATGACATGAAGCACTAGTAGTCCGACCCCTAACGGGAACGCTTCTCTACATATTTGTGGAGTGATATACTGTACAGAGGATATTTAAGCATTGCTTTATACTCTTACCTCATAATCGCTACGAGAAAACCGATTGATAATTTTGACTGGGGGAATATGAATAAAAATATTACATTAGCTAAACTTTCGGCGGGAATAGTCTGTTTTAGCATCATCGCTGGATTTTTAGGTGCAAGCTATGCCAAAAATTCACCAAAACAGCCAGCGTCTCCTATTGTGCCTTCTGTAACTTCCAGTAGTCAGAAGCTGAATTTGCCGCTACTGGTAAAAACAGGTGAAGTTTTTTTTAAGAATAATAGCTATCAAACTTTATCGCAAATGCAAGTCAAAGCTATCCATCAAGGTACAAATGTTAGCTTTGATGTCATCAGCAAAACTCTTGTTCAATCACCAGGAAAGTTTCGGTCTGAGATTGGCTTTACTGTAGAAGGGAAACCAGCAAAGCCATCGGCAATCGTTATTTCTGATGGTAAAAATGTCTACATCTATCGACCAGATTTACGGCAGTATACGGTACGTTCTTATCAAGAATTTAATAAATCAGATGATTCATTTTTTATGGGTCTTTCTTCGTCTTTTTTCCTAGAATTTGCTAATGATATGCGAGAAATAATTAATTCTGGTGGATTGTCTCAAGAACTTGCTAAAGAGGCAGGTCAAGTTCTGACAGGAGAAATACGTAGTATCGAAGGCAAAGAAGCATATGTTTATTCCTACAACGATGCAAAACAGGAATATATTATTAACGCTTTTGTCAACCCCCAAGCTGGTAACCTCGAACAAATGCAAATTTTAGGTAAAGATAGCGGGTCGGGTATTTCGATTACCGAGAAAATTCAACAAAGAACCGAAATCAAAATATCGACACAGCAAGCATTTAAATTTACACCTCCAAAAGGAGTAAAACGGGTGAAAAAATTAGAGATTACTCCATTTTAAATTGAAGGGAGTAGGGGAAGAATTTAGTTTATTTTCTTCTTCCCCATTTTCTACTTCCCACTCCCCACTCCCTTTAAAATTGAAATAGAAATTATTGAGGGTAAAATAATGCGTTTACTGCATACAATGCTGCGGGTGGGGAATCTTGAAGAATCGTTGAAGTTTTACTGCGAAATCCTGGGGATGAAATTACTACGTCGAAAAGATTACCCAGGGGGAGAGTTTACACTTGCGTTCGTGGGTTATGGGGACGAGTCCGATAGTAGTGTGTTAGAACTTACCTATAACTGGGGCAAGGAAAAGTATGACTTGGGTGATGCCTACGGTCATATTGCCCTTGGGGTTGATGATATTTATGGAACTTGCGAAATGGTCAAAACCCTCGGTGGTAAGGTAACAAGAGAACCGGGACCGATGAAACATGGTTCGACGGTGATTGCTTTTGTTGAAGACCCCGATGGCTATAAGGTAGAACTGATTCAGTTGGGTACTCAGGGTTCATCCACCACAAAAGAAACAGGACAACAGCTAGTTAATCAGTAATTATTACTAGGGGTATTGGTGTGATGGAGTTGAGTGTTAAATATCTAGGGGAATACTCAGTAAGTGAGTTGAAGGAAGCGTTAACGCCTAAATTGTTTGTTGGCAGTTTGTTTTTTTTGAGTATATTAACGCAATTCTGTTTACCTTCGCTGGCATCGTTACCTAATTCACAGTTACCAACTCGAAGTGACATAACTGTCCAAAGGGTAATAAAGCCAACCTTACATCAGGTATCTCCACCGGAAACTGTTCCTGTTTCCCCTAGTTTCGTTCCCAGGCTCCAACAAGGTAATGTATTTGCAGCACATACCCCTAGCGATGACTGGAGGCAGAGCCTCCCAGAAGGCATTCCCATGCAGAGCATGGGAACGAGGGAGACGGGGGCGAGGGAGACGGGGAGGGGAACGAGTGGAGGGGGGTATGTTGTGGCTGTGGAGCCGGAAAATACTCAGGTGAATCCGGATGCTTTGAATACATTGCCTGCGGTTTCGGAACTTGCAGATGTTAAGCCCACTGATTGGGCTTATCAAGCATTAAAATCGATGATGGAACGTTATGGGATTCTCTGGGCTTACCCCGACCGTAAGTTTCGTGGCAATCAAGCAATGACACGGTATGAATATGCTGCTGCTTTGGCTGCAACTCTCGATAAATTTGAGGATTTGTTGGCTAAGGCAATTGGTGATGAGTATATTCGTCAGGATGCCATTACTTTACGACGGTTGCAAAACGAATTTGGAGTCACTTTAAATGAGTTGCGGTTGCGAATCGATACAACCGAAGTTAAAGCTGCCCAAATTCAAGCCGACCAATTTTCGACCACTACTAAATTGCAAGGGCAGCAAATTGTGGGAATTACGGGGGGAACTAGTGCAAGTAATACCCTCGTATCGCGGACTCGGTTGAATCTTTTGACTAGTTTGAATAAAAAGGATTTACTTGTTACTCAGTTAGAGTCGGGTAATGATGGGGGTGATGCTGTTTCCCAAGAGCAACGCGAAGGTTTTAATTTGTTGGGAAGCAATGGTTTGTTTGCGAATGCGGGGGGATTAGATTATACCGATGTAGAATCAAATTTAAAATTAAGGCGATTATATTACACCTTTAGTCCTACTGATAGTTTAGCGGTGACAGTTGGCGCGAAAATGTCACCACGCGATTTTATCGATAAAAATTCTTACGCTAATAATGAAGCTGTTGATTTTAGTTCGGGTGTTTTCCTCAACAATCCCTTAATTGTCCAGAATCAAATCGACCGTTTAGGGGGTGCAGGTGCAGCAATTGTCTGGAACCCAAAAAATAGTAAATTTGTAGTGCGATCGCTTTACATAGCCGCTAACTCTGACCAGCCCAATCAAGGCATATCAGGGGATAAGCATCAAGCAAGCGTCGAAGTCGAATACGCCCCCACAAACAAGCTCAAATTAAAAGTACAATATACTAACGCTCTTGTTGACAATACCGACATCAACGCTATTGGCGTGAATGCTGAATACGCACTCAACCGCAATGCTGGAGTATTTGGTCGTGTTGGCTATGGTAGTTATCAAGGATTTAATACTGCCATCAACCGTAATTTAGATGCACACCCCCTAAGTTGGGCTGTAGGTTTGGGATTGCGGAACCTTGTTATACCCGGAACAGTTGCAGGTATTGCGATCGCACAACCTTTTGTGACAGGAGATTTGGGCAATGCCACCCAAACCAACTTTGAGGCATTCTACAACCTCCCACTTAACGACAATATCAGCATCACCCCAGTATTTTCGGTTGTAACTAACCCAGATAACGACAAAACTAACGGCACCATTTGGCAAAGTACCTTAAGGACAGTATTCTCATTTTAGATAAATAAGACCTACGCCAAAATCTCAAATCCTCTCAACTCCGTGCCCTCCGTGCCTCTGTGGTAACTATCTAATATCCAATGAGTGGCGAAAATTAGGAATCAAGCATAGACCGTAGGTTGGGTGAAACGTAGTGGAATCCAACAAATACCTACGATAAATTAGTCTACCAACGGTATTGTCAGGGCGGGGAGAAGAGCGCCCCTACGATTGCTTAAAATTCAAACGAAAATTATTATTTGCATTTTTTGAAAAAGGTCGGCATATTTACGCCGTGCTGTACTAGATTCTGGGAACCTTCTAATGTGAAATAGGGATAAACAAATTTCAAAAATTTATTTCTTTGTTCAGATGCAGCCTTACTGACAATCTCAGAAGATGCGAGTATAGATATTATGGCAAAATAAAATTTTATGATATTGACAACTTTAGGACAGGCAAGACAATTATCTTACCAGATAAGCGTTCTTAACTCCTAACACCTAATTCCTAACTCTTAACTTTTAAAAATGCAGCCTACAGACCCGGATAAATTTACAGATAAAGCTTGGGAAGCGATAGTAAAATCGCAGGATATTGTTCGCGGTTATCAACAGCAACAATTAGATGTAGAACATTTGATACTTGCCTCCCTCCAACAAGATAATGGTTTAGCAGCGCGGATTATTAACCGTGCTGGGGGTGATGCTACCGAAATTCAACAACAACTCGAAGATTTTGCCCGCCGTCAGCCAAAAGTTGGTCGCAGCGAACAGCTTTACCTTAGTCGCAGTTTAGACACAATGCTTGACCGTGCCGACGAAGCTAGGACGCGGATGAAGGATTCTTATATTTCCATCGAACATATCCTATTGGGTTTCGCTGAAGATGACCGCGTTGGGCGACGAATGCTCAAAGGTTTGAATTTAGAAACCGCAAAATTAGAGGCAACGATAAAATCTGTGCGCGGAAGCCAAAAAGTTACCGACCAAAGTCCCGAATCTCGCTATGAAGCACTGCAAAAATTCGGACGCGATTTAACGGAGGCGGCTAAAGCTGGGAAGCTTGACCCGGTGATTGGACGCGATGATGAGATTCGCCGCGTTATTCAGGTACTGTCGCGTCGTAGTAAAAATAACCCCGTACTCATTGGCGAACCGGGTGTCGGTAAAACTGCGATCGCCGAAGCTCTAGTGCAGCGTATCATTAATGGTGATGTCCCCGAATCGCTCAAAAATCGCCAGTTAATCTCCCTCGATATGGGTAGTTTGATTGCTGGGGCGAAATATCGCGGTGAATTTGAAGACAGATTAAAAGCTGTTCTGCGTGAAGTTACGGAATCGAACGGGCAAATTGTTTTATTTATCGATGAGCTACATACAGTGGTTGGCGCAGGTTCCGGGCAACAAGGTTCAATGGATGCCGGGAATTTACTTAAACCAATGTTGGCACGCGGAGAACTTCGGTGTATTGGGGCAACTACCTTAGATGAGTTCCGCAAGCACATCGAGAAGGATGCAGCTTTAGAAAGACGGTTTCAACAGGTTTTTGTAGACCAACCAACAGTCGAAAATACAATTTCGATTTTGCGCGGATTGAAGGAACGTTATGAGGTTCATCACAACGTCAAAATTTCCGATTCAGCATTAGTGGCAGCAGCAACTTTATCAGCGAGATATATAAGCGATCGCTTTCTCCCCGACAAAGCCATCGACTTGGTAGACGAAGCCGCCGCCCAGTTGAAAATGGAAATCACTTCTAAACCTGCCGAGTTAGAAACCATCGACCGTCGTTTGATGCAGTTGAGAATGGAACAGCTATCTTTGGCAAGGGAAGAGAAAGCAACAGCCCAAGTTAGAGAAAGATTGCAGCGAATCGAAACCGAAATCGGCAGTTTAACCGAGAAGCAGGAGGAATTGAATACTCAATGGCAAGGTGAAAATCAGCTTTTAGAAGCAATTAGCGTTCTTAAACAAGAAGAAGAAAAATTGCGCGTGCAAATCGAACAAGCTGAACGTGCTTACGATTTAAATAAAGCCGCACAGTTGAAATATGGCAAACTCGAAGGAGTGCAACGCGACAGGGAAGCTAAGGAAATCCAGCTAACCGAATTACAAAGTACTGGTTCAAGCTTATTACGCGAACAAGTGACCGAAGCCGACATTGCCGAAATTGTTGCGAAATGGACGGGAATACCTGTAAATAGCTTACTCGAATCGGAACGGCAAAAACTCCTCCAACTCGAACATCATTTACACCAACGTGTTATTGGACAAGCTAAAGCCGTCGAAGCTGTATCCGCAGCGATTCGTCGAACCCGTGCAGGGATGAAAGACC
>JANNFJ010001033.1:0-9882 GCA_031379725.1 Calothrix sp. OTE_75_metabat_31 | reverse complement strand
CAGGCGGACATCAACTGCGTCATCAACCGCTGGAACGCCGACCACCTGCACCTGAACGTGCAGTGGCTGGGTAAGACCTTTCCCTTCATCCGCCACTTCGTCTGGAACAACCTCGACCCGAACATGAACCGGTGCCTCGAGAACCCCGACGTGATCCACCGCCTGTCGGACTGCGAGGCGTCGCTGCACAATGTCAGAATTTAAGGCTGAATTGGCAACTTTGCGCGGTCAGGTAGATACTGTAGAAGCTAAGACTTCTGAATTAAAAGCAAATCAATTTTCCACTACAACTAAGCTGGAAGGGGAAGCAATTTTTGCCATCACCAACATTGGTACAGGCAGTCAGACTATTCGTAACAGTAATACTACACCTGGAGTATCGCCATCGGGTGACATAAATCCAGCTCACACAGCCAACCCTACTGTTGTCGCACGGGTTAGGCTGAATCTTTTAACTAGTTTCACTGGCAAAGATTTACTTTATACTCAATTGCAAAGCGGAAATGGGGGACAAACTGCCGCTATCTTTGGTCAAGACCCTGGACTGGGAGGCAGTTACAGGTTTAATACCTTTGATTTAGACTATGCAGGTGTAAGTCCAGAAGTGGTAGTTAATTATTTGTACTACAAGTTTCCCTTGGGTCAAGATTTACAAGTATCTATTGGTTCAGGTCTGGCAGTAAATGACTATGTAGATGGCAACTCCTATACTAATGATGAGGCAGTTAACTTCTCATCTACATTTTTTAAAAATAATCCCTTACTTTTCCCAGTCTCAGGGGCTGGGGCGGGGGCTGGGGCGGCTTTATTATGGAATCCTGACGGTGGTGCTTTTAGCTTGCGTGGGGCTTATGTCGCAGGTGCGGGAAATAATCCTAGTAAAACTACAACCAACGAGCAAGGACTATTTGGCGACCCTTATCAAGGAACTGTTGAGTTAGAGTTTGCCCCCAAATTAGGGAATGTATCAGCACCAGTAGCCGTGCGTTTACAATATACTAACGCTTTTGTTAATCAACGGGACTACAGTATTGGTGCGCTGAATGCAGAATGGGCAATTAGTCCTAAGTTGGGATTATTTGGGCGCTACGGTTTTGGTAGCATCACGGGTGAAGTCGCTGATAGCTTCATTAGGTTGGCACAGACGACTTTTGACGGTAAAAATCTCAATCCTTCTACTTGGTCAGCAGGGGTAGCCCTAACGGATTTACTGATAAGGGGGTCAAGGGCAGCAGTTGCAGTCGGTCAGCCCTTTATTGAAAGTAATGTGGGCAATAGTACTCAAACTAATGTAGAGGCGTTTTACCGCATTCCAATCAATGAAAATATTGCCATTACCCCAGATATTCAATTGATTTTTAATCTCAACAATAATTCTGCTAACCACCCAGTTACAGTTGGCACAATTCGCACAACTTTCAAATTTTAGAAAAAACTTCGATTTATTATTTAGTGTTGACTTACTTTATAGGTAAAGAGAAACATCAATTCTCTTTATCAAGTTTGCGACTAGCACTACTTAATGCGTAGCCGTTTACAACTTTTTAGATTTAACAGTATCTATTTACTACCATAAGTTGGGATTTGACTAAAAGCAATTTTGGCAACTTCTTCTGCCCTTCGAGAAGTTACTTTTGAGTAACGTAAGGTCAGTAAATCTTTAATTAAGTAATTTTGATTTTGGTGTAGATGTTCTGACTTTTTACCGCAAATAACGGCATACTGCACTTTTAGTCTTTTTAGTTACTAGATTTTACCCTCTTTTAGACTGGATTATACCACCACTTCAGGCAAATTTAACAGTTCGGTCAAAACCATTTTCATAACTAATTTTACTGAAACAAAAGATTATTATCTTAACATTTTAGCACGTTAAGTACGGAAGATCCATATAAAAGTCTTTCCAATTAAACTGGCTAAATTCGGGAGAACAAGCTTCGACACCAATAATTGGTATTTTTCCTCTATCTAAATTTAGTTCTGCTAAAGAAGCCTCAGTTAATTTCTGAACCAAGCGATTCAAAAGGGTTGTTTTTCCTACTCCTGTCGGACCAACAACAAATATTAGAGAAGTCCCAGGTGATTGGTAAATAGCCTGCATTAATTCTTGAAATGCTGCTAACAAATGTGGATGCGCCATCGTATAATTAACAAAATAGTTGATTCTATCTTGAGTAGATTGCTTTAGTAATTCTTGCTTTAACTCGTTATTATCCATTGTTAAAAATCTGAGTAAATTTCTAATTCTTCTTTATCGCTAATCACGTTTTGTGAGTTATTACCGGATATATTGTCATCAATTTTGTCAAGATTATTGGTTACTGTATCCAAAACCTTAACTGAGCTTTTCTTTCCTTCTATTAAGTCGAGTACAGTACGATTTTCTAACGCTTGAAGGCGTTGTTTGAGTAATTCTCCCTCCATGACATAGGCAGACTGTAAATGTTCAACTAATTCTGAATCAGAAATATCGACTCGTTTGGCATGACCTAATTTACGCTGCCTTAAATCCGCACTAATTATTTTAAGTTCCTTCTCAGTGGCATCAAGCTAAATTATGCCATCCTTTGCGATGCGACTATGCCCGACGGTTCCGAGGGAAAACGTGGGATACCTTAGAAAGCCGATCCAGTAGAAGGGCTTGACCTAAAATGCAAGATGTTGTTAAGATAGGAGGCTTTAGTATTTTGTTTTGATGCAATGCCCTCAAAGTAGCGACCCCCATAGTACCGAACCACTTAAAAACTTGCCCCCATGCGATCGCTCAGAAGTTAATGACACAACCAAAAATAAATTCTATAATAGCTGTCAAAAGAGAGTTTTCTAGAGTAATTTAAAATACTTTACCCTGGTTATGTTGTATTTATAATGACCGCAATCATCAAGAAAATTAAGTCTTTATCGCTGTTCAAGCTTAATACACTTGCCAATTATGCAGGTAGATTCTGGTCAAATTTACTCAGTTTTTTGTTAGTACCAGTTTACCTGCATTACTTAGGAGTCGAAGCTTATGGCTTAATTGGAGCATTTTATGCAGTTATCTCATTCATTAATTTGCTCGATTTAGGTTTAAGCACAACTGTTAGTCGAGAAGTCGCTCTACGTAAAGCTGTCTCTTGTAAGCGAGAAACAATACCTGACTTACTGAGAACAACAGAAATAATTTATTGGACTGTAGGTGTAGCAATCCTTTTACTAATGATATTACTCGCTGGACCAATTGCTACTAAATGGATTAATGTTGAAAAACTGGATTTATTAACTGTTAAATGGACAGTTATAATTTTGGGTTTAACAGTTGCTGTTCGCTGGCCTATTACTCCTTATAGAGGTACTTTAATGGCTTTGGAAAGGCAAGTACAGGTAAATATATTGGAAGTAACGCTAAGAACTTTTAGAGAGTTAGGTGCATTAGCAATTTTGGTGATGATTTCACCAACAATTATTGCATTTTTATTATGGCAGGTATTCATTGCAATTATTGAAGTTTTTTTGATGATGGTATTAGCTTGGCATTACCAACCGCATATTGAAAGACAAGCTCGTTTTCAGTTTGATATTTTAAAAGAAATTTGGCGATTTGCTATGGGCATAAGTTGGAATATGCTGGTATCGATCTTATTATCACAAATAGATAAAATTATCCTATCTAAACTTGTTTCTCTCGAACAATTTGGATACTATATTCTTGCTAGTACGCTATCTCAAAGGCTTTCTACGATTATCGAGCCTTTTTTTGTTTCTGCCGCTCCACAGTTAATAGCTTTAATTGCCAAAAAAGATGAAGAAAAATATTCTCAGTTCTTTCATCAAAGTAGTTTATTTGTGTCGTTAATCATAACTCCTGTAGCTGCTATATTTATATTTTTTGCGCCAACTATTTTAGAATTATGGACTCAATCATCAAATGTGGCAACAAAAGCATCAGGTATTCTAGTAATACTTACATTTGGAGCTATGTTAAATTGTATGTCTCATATATCATATGAAATAATAATCGCAATTGGGAGACCGCAAATTGCGGCAATTTTTAATACTTTTAGCATATTTTTTGTCATACCAGCAATGTTATTAGTAATACCACATTACCAGCTATTCGGAGCCGCTATCATCAGAACTATTTTGAATGTTTTATATTACTCAGTTCTTTCTATAGTTGCAATTGGATACATCTTGCCGAAAGAACGCTTACGCTGGCTAATTCAAGATACATTGGTTCCGATAGTATTATGTTTTACAATGTGCTTTACGACTGCACAGTTACAAATGACCTTTCCAGGTAAATATGGAGCAATCTTTTGTATAGTAATAGGATTGTTCACAAGCTATGTGTTCCTGGGATGGTGGTATCGATATCAACAAAAAATTACTCGGTAAATTATTGGTTGTATAAGGGGGGAAATTGGCTATCAAAGTTTTATACTTTCAAGCACATCCAGTTTATGGTGCAACAGAAAATTATCTATCTACTTTAGCTCAAAGATTAAATAAAGATGATTTTGAAGTAGGAATTTTATATCCTGATGTTATAGCACTTCAAGCTTTTAGTAAACTTAAAAATGTTCAACTATTAAAAGTTGACCCGAAATATTTTGCAGGTAATTTGATTCGTTCTGCTTATTATATTGCCAAAGAGATTAGGAAATTTGCTCCAGATATTTTGCATATAAATGACCCTAGTCCCCTGGGTGCGATCGCAGCACGTCTTGCGGGTGTAAAAATAGCAGTTATTACCCATCACACCCCTGAATTGAATGTTCAATATAACTGGAAGGGTAAGTTAGTAAAAAAAATAGCATTTAGATTAACAGATTACTTTATTTTTACTTCTCCTTATGACCAAGCAATAGGAATTAAGTTAGATAATATTTCTGCTGTTAAATCAAAAGTAATTGCTTATGGACTAGAAACTAGTAAATTTTCTCTAACTCAGCAACAAAGAGATATTATCCGACTAAATATTCGAGAAAAATTACAGATTCTAAAAGACCATATTGTGATAGCTAGTGCCGGACGATTAGAACCTCAAAAAGCTCAATTAGACTTAATTAAAGCTGCAAATATTGTCTGCTCTAAGCATAATAATATTACTTTTATTCTCGTTGGGGAAGGAAGTTTAAGAGCTAAATTAGAGACTGAAATTAATAATCTTGGTTTGTCAAGAAAATTTTTATTACCTGGTTTTGTAAACAATATTGAAGAGTTTTTGTGTGCAGTTGATATTTTTACCATGTCTTCATTATTTGAGGGGTTATGTTACGCTGTGGTAGAAGCACAGGCAATGAGTATCCCAGTGGTAGCAACGGCAGTTGGGGGTATGCGTTATTCTGTAGCAGATGGGGAAACAGGCATCTTGGTTGAACCTGGATATCCAGAAAATTTAGCATCCAAGATAAATTGGTTGCTAGAACATCCAGATATTGCTCATTCGATGGGAAAAAATGGTCAAGAACGCTTTAATCGGCTATTTACTATAGATAGAATGATATTTGAAACAGAAAATCTGTACTATGAATTAATAAAATAATTTCGGATTAATTAATTTTAAATCATAATTCAATTTCCAAAATACTCATTGTTATATTAATGTCTAAAGTTTCTTTATCCTATCCAAAAATTAGTGTCATTATTCCAACTTATAATCGAGTGCATTTGATTAAAGATGCAGTAGAAAGCGTCTTTAATCAAACATATCAGGATTTTGAGCTAATTATTATTGATGATGGTTCTACAGATAATACAAGAGAAGTCTTAGCCGAATATGGCGAAAGATTGCGATATATTTATCAGGAAAATCAAGGACGCTCCGCAGCTCGCAATCATGGCATAAACTTAGCAAAAGGAGAGTATATCGCTTTTTTAGATTCGGATGATGTGTGGTTCCCAGATAAACTAGCTCGTCAAGTTCCTATTTTAGAATCTGCACCTGATAATGTAGTTCTTGTACATGGCTATAAATATATAGTTGATAGAAATTTACAACCAATCCCAGGTTGGGAATTAAAGCTTCGCAATTTATACACTCTAGCTGAAAGAGGAGAAGAGACTTATGAAAATTATCTACATTCTAACTGTATTTTTACTTCTACAATTTTAGTGCGTAAAGCAGCAATTATAGAAATCGGTGGTTATGATACTTCTACGCAAGGTGTAGAAGATTTAGATTTTTATTTACAATTACTACTTTTAAACTACAATTTTACTTTTATGTCTGAACCTCCTTTAATTAAATATCGCTGGCATGGAGACAATACTGATGAGCAAAGTTCTAATCATAGTTATTTACAAGTTTATGAAAAACATCTTGACAAATGTCTAAAACTTGGTGAAACGACGAGGATTCTGAAAGCCAAAAATCGACTTTATCAAGGCTTGGCAAAAACTCATTATCGTCTAGGCAACTATTCTCAAAGCCGAAATTATTGGCAACAGGCTTTTACTCAATCTTGGCAAACAGCTTTAAGTTTAAGTTTTTGGCGGCAGTATTTTGGTAGTTGGATTCGTCAAGTTATTTTAAATTTTAAACTTTAGATGTTATGAATGTTGATAATTACCCTCACATCTGTGTGGATGCTACTTGCGTTGTTCTGAATACTAAAGGAGTAACTGTGTATGCGATCGCTTTATTGATGGCACTACAAAAACTAGCACCTCCGGCTCGTTTTACTATACTGATGCGTAGCGAAGCGATTTGTTTACTCGATATCAGCAATCCTCATTGGTCAATTCAGGGGGTTAAATTCAAATCTACTCATATTTGGCATTTAGTCGCCCTACCACGTTTGTTAGCAAATATCAAACCAGATTTGTTATTCGTTTTAGGGGAAACACCATTGACTTGGTTGGCTGTTCCCTATATTCTTACAGTCCATGAATTACCTCACCTATATCGCAAGCTAGTAGGGAATAAAAATATATCTTTGTATAAGTATCTGAGTCAGTCATTAACACAGATGTTGTTACCAAGCACCTGTCGTCGAGCAACTCACCTACTTGCTGTCTCAAAAAGCACTGCAATCGACGTAGAAAGGGAGTATAAAATAAATAGTAATCATATTAGTATTACTTATGAGGCAGCAGACATCAGATTTTTTCAGGTAGAATCCAAATTATCAGATTGGTGCAAAGCTATACCCAATCCTTATATATTGACATTTGCCACAGGCGATCGCCGTGAAGTTCCAGAACTTGCGATCGCAGCTTTTGCTGCCATTAGTTCGCAGATTCCCCAGCATCTAGTAATTGCGGGACGCTGCCCAGAATGGCAAAAATCGACGTTAGTGGAAACAGCAGTTAAACTAAATTGTCTGGAAAAATTACATTTTACTGGATACGTCCCCGATAATGACTTACCCGTTCTTTACCGAGATGCAGATATATATGTCGAAATGTCTCATTATGAAGGCTTTGGATTACAAGTTTGCGAAGCAATGGCAACGGGAACTGTGGTAATTGCTTCTGATATTGCTTCATTGCCAGAGATTATTGGTGACGGAGGTTACCTAGTTCCTTTAGGAAATGTTACTATATTGGCTGACAAATTATTAACACTATTGACTGACTCAATTCAAATAAAAATAAGATCGAAGTTAGCACAGAAACAAGCAGCACAGTTTTCTTGGGATAAGTGTGCTTTCAGAAGCTGGGCTGTAATTGATACAGTTATTTCTAAACAAAGGAATATATGATTTTAGTCAATGATTACTTTAGCTATATTGCTTATTATGATTAGCCAAACTTCACTATTAAAGACCGGAAACAAATTATCTAATATTTTACCGACAAGGGTATGTAATTCGATAAAATTCCGCTTTTTATCTCAGATAAATGCTACTGGTAAAATACTAAATGAGGTTCACCCTGAAGTTTTTCTAGAACTAGATTTAAGCGACTGGTTGCAAAGGCTTTATTACTTAGGTTTTGTCGAGCAAAGTACATTTAAAATCATCAAAACGTTGCTTCCAGTGGGGGGAACATTTCTAGATATTGGTGCTAATATTGGCATTTATACATGCGTTATGGCTCATCATGTGGGTTCAACAGGTTCGGTTATTGCCTTTGAACCTATGCTAGAAAACTTAGCTCTACTTTATAAAAATATTGCATTAAATAAATTTAATAATATAGAGGTACAGGAATTAGCGCTTTCTAATTGTCCTGGAAATTTCAACTTATACGTACCAGATTCGCATCAACAAGGTTCATCTGGTTGTACGCAGGTTTGGAATCCCGGTGATTGGGTTAGCGTTGGTACTACTCCTGTAACAACTTTAGATTTAGTTTTTCAAAAAGAACGTTTAGATTTTATCAAGATTGATACCCAAGGACACGAACTAGAAATTTTAGAGGGGGCTACATCAACAATTAAGCAATTTTATCCTTATATATTATGTGAAATCAGCCAAGAAAATAGGAAGCAAGTATTTGATTTGGTAAAAGCTTGGGATTATGCTATTTTTTCTCCAACACCTGATGGTTTTCTTAGTCATTCTATAGCACCGTCGGGTTGGATTGATGTTTTTTTGATTCCACATCAGAAGGTTGAAATGATTAAGCATTTATTGAAGTAAAGACCTTGCTATAAACTTGTACTCCTATATAACTACCTTGCTAACTTGGATATTTGCAGGAATCATATGGAGTCATCTAACTGTATATTTCTATCATAAACTTACTTATGAAAATCAACCCTAAAGTTCTTTTCCCTATTATTAATGGCGAAGTATCCGGCGGCAATATTGTCTGTCTTAATCTTATCGATGAAGCTTTGAGTCGAAGCTGGGAAGTTGTTGTTAACTCACCCACAGATGGAGCATTCTGTAATATGTTGCGTGAAAGAGAAGTCAGTATTTACCATTTAAATACAAATCGCTCCTTTCGTTGGGATGCAGCTTGGAAAATGGCAGAAATAATCAAACATGAGCAGATTAATCTTGTTCATGTCCATGCACCTTTTGCTGGTTCAATATTAGCTTGTTTAGCAGGAAAGAGAGCAAATGTGCCTGTAATTGTCCATGCTCATTTACAAGACCCTCTCAGTTCAAATCTTCTAATTAGAAATTATCAGAAAATGATGAGTTGGTGGACAAGTCGAGTTTGTTGTAGCGCGATTATTTCTGTTTCCGAACAAGTAAAGAATGAATTGATAGCCGAGGGTTTTGATGCGCGTAAGTTTCATGTAGTTTATAATGGTACTTCTCTAACTCATCAGCAGATTGAGCCAAAAAGTATTCGTTATAATTTAAATATTTATGATGATGTTTTTGTTATTGTTCATGTAGGGAGATTATGTAAAGCTAAGGGGCAACATATCTTGTTACAAGCTGCTTCAATTTTGCGTCAAAGCGATAAAAAAATAATTTACCTAATTATTGGTAATGATTTAGAACAAAACGGTGCCTATCTTCAGCAGCTAAAAGAGATGGCGACTGAATTGGAAGTTAATGATATAGTCAAGTTTTTAGGTCAGCGTCTTGATGTTCCTCAAATTTTAGCTGCTGCTGATTTATTAGTTTTACCATCTTCATCTGAAGGACTACCTTTGGTAATTTTAGAAGCAATGGCAGCAGGGAAACCAGTAATTGCTACATCAGTGGGTGGTGTTTCTGAAATTGTTATTCATGAAGAAACGGGATTATTAATACCTGTAGAAGATGCATCGGCTTTAGCTGGGGCTATTTTATGGATGGTGAAAAATCCTGAATTGGCTCGTATTATGGGAAGTAAAGCTTTAGAAATGGTTAAATCTAGTTTTTCTGTAGAAAAGATGCAACAAGAGGTGTTTGATATTTATCAAAAGGTACTTGGAACGTAATACCAGTTTAATATGAAGCTGCATAATATAGAACCCCACCCTAACCCTCCCCGCAAGCGGGGAGGGAA
>JANNFJ010001029.1:0-2180 GCA_031379725.1 Calothrix sp. OTE_75_metabat_31 | reverse complement strand
GAGGCTAATTACCCTTCGCAAATCTCAAAAACAATTTGTGTTAGCGGACTTTTGCCAACTAATAAAAAGGCTCCTTTTAGCAATTGGGATGGACATTGTGATGCGGCTGCTCCTGCTACGGGCATTGTTGGTCCGAATTGGGATTTGTCACTTGTCAATTGGTCTGGGACTTCTTTTTCCACTCCGTTAGTCACTGGTTCGCTTGCAGAAGCCATCAGACTTTCCGGCAAAAACGATACTCCTGCCAGGATTCGCTCAATTCAAAAAATGTCTGGCACAGATATCAACTCTCTTAATCCTGCATTTCAAAATAGAATTGGACAATTACTCAACTTCCAACTTCTTGTGAAAAATGTTGGTTTCGGCAGTGAACTAAAAACTCGCTAAATTTTCTCACCAGTCCTAGGCTGAAGGCTCAGGACTGGTGATTTTTAATTCATCTCTTAACTGACCTTTAGGCGATTTCGGAGTACCATCGCGCACAGCGATGTGATTGCAATAAGACTACTTGGCTCTGGTACCGTTTGAATCTTCCAACTAAAATCTGCATTCATCCTACCAGACTCAACTATCGAGCCAGTAGAAGTTACGATATCAGCTGCATTATCTAGCCGTATAAGATATTCTTGGCCAGCAACTACTGGCCTTATGAACGTGCCATGAACTGTAGGATCAATTGCATTTGTTAAATCTAGCCCGCCACCTGGCCCGTCCCAACCAATATTTACACCTTGAAATCCAAAACTTTCGCCGGTTTTACGCACATCATAATCCATGCAGAATAATCCATCCGAAGTGGCTACAAAAAAATAAGCCCAAACGGGGCCAGAAGCTACAATACCATTTAATCTTGCTGCACTAGTTGCATTAGTGTTTCTATCCCACCCGATATTTCTCCATTCGACGCTTCCTTGGGACGCGTCTACAAAACTCGCAGATGCTGAAGCAGTGACCAATATGCTCAAACTGGGACTTAGTTGGTCAAAATCTTGAGCAGTCGCAGTAACCGACATTGGGTTTAAAGTTGAGCCCTGTGACATTAGCTGAGAAGCTTGCGCATATCCAGTATCTTGGTCGTTTGCATCAGCAAATACACCAACAGCAATACTCGATTGCAATGCAATCTGTGCTTGAGCTGAGGGTAAAAAAAACAAAAGTGACATGATGATAAGCGGTTTTCTTATAATTTCCAAATTAGTTACCTCAATAATTTCCAGAATATGCAAAGTAGCACCCGGTGTAATGCTATTTGACGACAAAGTGCAAATTTGCGACCAAATATCCGGCACATATACGATCTAATTAGTTCATGTTACGCCATCAGTTAGGTTTGAATGGAATTCTCAGGTGACCTAAATCCTTGCAGATACCCGCCGAAAGAGGACATTGATTTATTTGATAATTTCACTCTTCAAATCGGTTTGGAATTTTCGGAAAGGTTTGTAGAATTGGCAATTCTCACTATAACCAAATGTGCTCAGTCTGCAGAGTTGTTTGAAGAGTGGCAATGATTTGAATCTCCAAACTCGACCCGAGAAAACCTTCAACTGCGGCTAGTGGTGGAGGGGTAAATTTTCTTGAGCCTTTTATTTCACTGCTTATAGAATTTACGTATAAATCTCATTTTGGTTAAGTTGAGTTATGAACGCTGTTGATTAGAAGTTAATTTGCCTGAGTTTTAGAACTTTATGTTTCCAAAAGGAAACTCACTACAAAAATAGAGTTTACTAAATCCAAAATTAACTAACGCTTTACTGAATAACAAGGTAATCTGAAGTTCTTAATTATGAACCGCACCCGATTCTGGATTACCGGAGGGGTGGTTCTGCTTGCCGTCGTATTTGTTGGATGGAAATCAAGTCGCCCACCTCGGGTCGAAGCTCTCGTTGTTCGGCTCGAAAATGTAACATCTACAATTGCTGTAAGTGGTGTTCTTGAAGCAATTGATAGGGCAACAGTTTCAAGTCAACTTAGCAGTGGCCTTGTCAAAAATGTTCTCGTAGACATCGGCGATACTGTAAAAGTAGGTGATATTTTGGTCGTCTTGGACGACGCTGATTCAAAAGCCCAGATATCTGCCGCAGATGCGTTGATCATACAAAGTGTTTCTCAGTCTCGTCTTCAAGATGTAGTTGCCCACACCGCCTTAAAATCTATTGCTTAGCACAGCAAGGGCTTGC
>JANNFJ010001000.1:0-7883 GCA_031379725.1 Calothrix sp. OTE_75_metabat_31 | reverse complement strand
GTGTATAGAGTGCAGAAAAGAGGGGATAATTATTTGTGTGCGTACTTTCTAGAAAATAAGATTCGTCTTAGAGTAATACAAAGACCTAGCTGTTTGCCGTTCGTGCCATAAACGTATTTGATGCTTGGCTGTAAAAAGCTTGCTTATATAGTTCAAGCACTAATGGGGAAACCAATCTTAATTCTTAAGAGTCTGGTTTCAAAATGGGTAACAGCAACAGCCCCTACCAGCCCGATCACCTATGCTAAAAGTTATGCAGCCTGCCGCCAATTCCCCCAATCCAACTACACAGTGGGAGGACTTAACCCAAATAGGTGCCCCAAACTCGACCGAGTGGGACAACATCAAAGCTCAGTTGGATTTAGTGTTGTTGGCGCTAGAAACCCTAACTAAGATTGGCTCGGATGCAATGCTTTCGGCGGCGATTGATTTAGGTTTAGAGTCAAAAGTGCCAGACCGCGTGGCATTGTGGCGACTGCGACAGTCAAACCCTCTGCGTAAAGGGCAAGGGGGGCGCAAAAAACTCGATGTGGAAGAAGCGCGATCGCTTGTTCTCATTATTTGCCACCTTGCCAAACAGCACCAAGAATTAATTCGTCGTGCTGTTAGCTTGCTCGAACAAATGGCTGAAACTGACCGCGAACCACACCAAGCTGCAATGCTAGGAGATTATATCGATGCTTTCTGCAACACCTACGAAGAAAGGATGGAGGAAGACGAAAAAATTTCCACTACGATGCTTACCCGCTTGGCGCTGAAATTACTAGTTGATTTACTATTTTACAGTGGTCCTGGTGGACATCGCCGGCTCTGGCTTGCGCTCATCGATCGGTCAACCAAATTTTAGATTAGTCAGTGGTCAGTAGTCAGTAGTTAGTAGTCAGTAGTTAGTAGTCATTGGTCAATGGTCATTAGTCATTAACAACCAACAAATGACAACGAACCAAGAACAAATGACAAATGACGAATGACAAATGACAAATGACAAATGACAAATGACAAAATCGAAAATTTTTAATCGTCACCAATGCACTTTTTGCTATGCCTCTATCTAATTCTGTCATGCGTCGTTACACACCACCTACATGCACCCTCGAAGTAAGGGCGCAAAGTTCACCATTATCAAAGTGGATGAACAAATCAGTCCTCAAGCAGCTTCGCTTCGAGCTTCGCTTTGATGACCCGCGACTGCCAGAAGAACAGAGAATTGCAATTCGAGGGGATCGAGACCAACTCGAAGCATTATGTGCAGCGGTAACAACCTACGTTCAAGAATTCCTCGAAAAGTCCCCCGACCAATTTTGGCAAAGCTACTCAACATCCGAGACAAATAAGCCATTAGATGGTATCGAAATTCAAGATAATCATAATTCTTCATCGCGCATTAGCACGTTAGGAAAACCCTTTAATTCCCAAATACCTTCATCGGATATTTATATAGAACCCAAGAGCCATTTATCGCACAATTTGTTTCTCGGAACGCTTGCTTCGCCAACAACCGGAGCCGTAATTCCACTTAGCTTATTACAATTATTCGATTTAGCATCTGCCTGCGATGAGTATAGCTCAGATGTCATGGCACTACCGAATCTCGACACCAACCAACGTAGAACTAGAACCTCTATCCCCGCTTGGGCACCAGTTGCCGCTGTCATTGCCATTGGTGTCGGTTTAGCGCCCATTACCTTGCAATATGCAAACCGCGCTCGCCAACAAACAGCCACAAATGCGCCTTCCAAGCAAGATATTGCCCTGCAAACCCCACCTGCTATAGACCCGTCTACGCCTCTACTCCTGCCAACACCTCAAGATACCTTACCTTCATTGGCAGGATTGCCCTCAGCGCCTTTGCCTGGTGCTTCTACTAACATACAAATCCCGAATTCATCGCCACTACCAATACAAACAACTTCAAACCCGAATGTAGGGCAAAGTACGCAAGTTATACCCAATTCGCCTGTTGCTTCGGGTCAAATACCCCCATTAGGTAACCCTGGGGTTTCGCAATCGGAGCGCTTCTCCTTCCCGACTACACCCTTACCCCAGTCGGGAAGCACTTTTACTGTACCAGGAACCGTAACCCCTAAGTTCCCTTCGACAGCCAGGAAAACATTACCTCCATTGCAGAATCCGGGTTCGATTGCTTTACAGCCAAACCTAAGTTCAAGCCGCACGACACAGGGTAAGCCAGGAAGCAGCAATCAAATTGGCAGACTACCGTCGAGCAGTTTCCCCCCTCTGGCAGACCCTAGTACCTTACCAGCGAATATTTCAGCGCTACCACCGCTGAATGAAGTACCAAAAACTACTAGTCGTAGCGGTAATAATACTGCTCGCAGTAATGTGAGTAGCAGCAATCGGGATAGTCAAACTACACCTCCTCTAACTGCCAGTAATCCTGCCCCATTAATCGACCGTCTGCGCGAAGCACGTAATGCTCCAAACCAAGTCGCTAATGCCAGCAATAATACTGCTACAAATACAACAATTTTCGACACTCCCCAAGTTGCTGAAGCTAGGGATATATTGCGATCGCGCTGGCAACCTCCCTCGGCATTAAAGCAAACGCTTGAATATAGCTTGGTAGTGGGTGTTGATGGCACAATCGAGCGGATTATGCCCCTAAATCGTGCTGCACGCACTTACATTGATAATACGGGAATGCCTTTAATTGGCGAACGGTTTGTATCTGCAAATCGTAACGGGCAGTCAGTCCGCATCCGTGCAGTTTTCAGTCCTGATGGCAAGGTTCAAACCTTCCCTGAAAACGAATAATTGACAATAGGTGTAACAGACGCGTACCGCTAAGGCGGAACCCGCAGGGTAATATTGCGTCTCTTGATTCCATATTGGGTCGCCTAAAAATTACAGCGTATTGCAAGTAAATAAGGTAAACCCCACCCGCGCTATGGGGAGGGGTTCTTCCGTACTTGACCAACCTGAAATTTGCTGTAAATATCCAGTCCCAAAACTGTCTGTGTCTTTATTTGACGTATGTGTAATAACCTATACAATTGAAATTAGATAAATTAAAAAATCCTAAATATGCAACCAAATAATTCTCAAAAAGACAGCACCGCTTGGATTTTTCAAACTTGGGCTGCTTTTGCGCTATCAATTTCGATGACTACTATAGGTATTGTCAACTTACCTGTGAATAATTGGGTAAAAGGTTTTATGGGTATGGGTTTAACGTTTTCGATTGGTTCGAGTTTTACCTTGTCGAAAACAATCCGAGACATGCACGAAACGAATAAATTAGCTGCACGAATCGATGAGGCGAAAGTTGAGCGCTTACTTTCTCAACATGATACATTCAAATAATTTTTTTAATAGTTAATTTAATTGAAATTTTTAGGGTAGCGCAACTACGTACCGACAAGCAAAAGGGCTGTTGATACAGCCCAAAAGGTATATTTATTCAAATTTTTCAACCTAATAACGGGATTTTTTGGTATTCTTTAATTTTCGCTTTTTACGTCTTCGTTCCGAAGCCGCAACTGCCATTTCTACCGGATACCCAACTACAGGTATTACTTGATATTTACGTTCCTCTTCGAGCTTTTTGAGTTCGGTGTAGTCAACCCAATGAATGCAGTCAACCGGACAAGTTTCAATCGCTTCTTCAATAAGTTCGTCTGAATCTCCGTCTTGACGAATCACACGCGATCGCCCATAATCGGGCTCAATGTAAAACGTATTTCTGGCAACATGAGCGCAGTGCAAGCAGCCGATACATGTGATTTCATCAACGTAAACGCCTTTCTGACGCACTAACCCACCTAATTCTGGCTCTAAACCAGACCTTTCGGGAGCATCCCGCAAAAAACCACCTAGTTCGGGTTCAAATCCGGAACGCTCATCTTCATTTGGTTCAGTCAAAGGCAAAAATGCCATTACGCACTCCAACGCTGTACTAGTAAGCGAATCGAACCATCTGCATTTTTTTGTTGTTCAGCAACTTGAAACCCAGCACGAGTTGATTCTTTAACAACCGTATTCAATGCATAGCGCTGGGTTACTTGACGCAAAAATCCTTCAACCGAAAGATTTTGCTGCCAATATTGTAAGTCAGCGACTAATTCATATTCTTGACCATTCCATTTAAAACCAATATCATAACCATTGTCTTGCTCAATGATAATTTGGGCATCGTGGGTTTGACCCCGATAACCACGTACCGGACTTTGACCTCGTTTCCAGTCAATGTTTAAGTCTGTAAGTGCTTCCTGCAACGATTCGAGATTACGGATCTGAGTTTTGATTTGGCTAAAGTGTGACATGATGTTTGTAGTTAATAATAGTTTATGAATTGAAACTTTACCAATCGCTGAAACTGTTCTGGGCGTTCGCTACACGCGATTCTTGAACCTGTTTTTGGGCAAAAAACTCTGAGGTTGGTTCTTGACAAATAACCAGCCCTAGCTGTGCCTCGATTGCCGCAGTAACCGATTCACACGAAGCACCCACAATACCAGTGACTTTTTCTTGTACCCGACCATCTGGATAGATGATAAATTCTAATGTTTCCATGTTGTGCCAACTACAATAAGTGGGCTATTAAATTTACTGTTCGATCCGAAGCTATATTTATAGCTCTTAGAACATTTGCTTTACTTACAAATTTGTCATTTGTTAATAAATGTTCCATCTTTCAAAATATATATCTCAGAATCTTTACAAAACTTATTGCTTTTATCAGCCGACACTTCTATTATATGTAAGTTTCCCTTAACCTAATGGATAAGTCAAGCTCAAAAAACAACTAATTCTCACTAAGTATTAAAACTTTCAAATCCTTATCGGGCTGCCATTAGAGCTATTACTTTAGGTAGAGCGACTCTAGAAATTATTGAAAATCTTTATCATTATTACGGAATTGATTTTATTATATACCTTATTGACAGGCAGGATGACTGTCCTAGGAGGTATCCGGCTTGCCCTAAAAAAAGCAAATATTAACCAAAATAAAAATAAATAGCACTGTACCCACCAGTTAAGGTAAGCTTTTTATTGAGTTAAACAATTTTGACCAATGATTGCACAAGCGATACGTGTAGGAGTATTGGGCTTTGGTGGATTAGGGCAAGCAGCAGCCAGAGTCCTCGCTCCCAAAGGGGAAATGTTGTTAGTAGCAGCAGCCGATAAAAATGGTTATGCATATGCTGCCCAAGGATTAGACGCTCAAAACGCAACCGCAACTTATCAGTCGCAAGGTTCGGTAGGTTATTTAGAGCCATTTGGGACAATTACAAACCAAAGTGTCGAAGACTTAATTGCTAGTAGTAATCCTGTCGATGGTTATTTTTTGGCTTTGCCAAATTTACCTAACGATTTCATTTCTACAGTAGCCAAGCAATTTATTACACTTGGGTGGCGCGGGGTATTAGTGGATGCAATTAAGCGTACTAGTGCCGTAGAGCAACTTTTATCAATGCGAACCGAATTGGAGGCTGCGGGAATTACTTACTTAACGGGTTGTGGTGCAACACCTGGATTATTAACAGCCGCAGCTGCATTAGCAGCCCAAAGCTATGCCGAAATTCATCAAGTCGAGATTACATTTGGTGTAGGTATTGCTAACTGGGAAGCGTATCGCGCCACAATTCGAGAAGATATTGCCCATATGCCAGGTTATAGCGTTGAAGCTGCCAGAGTCATGAGTGATGCCCAAGTCGAAGCGCTGTTAGATAAAACCAACGGTATTCTCAAGTTAGAGAATATGGAACATGCCGACGATGTGATGCTGGAAATGGCAGGAATTTGTTCGCGCGATCGCGTTACAGTCGGTGGGGTTGTCGATACCCGCAATCCCAAAAAACCCCTCAGCACCAATGTCAAAATCACTGGACGTACTTTTGAAGGGAAAATCTCGACCCATACTTTCACATTAGGTGATGAAACCAGTATGGCAGCAAACGTTTGCGGCCCCGCATTTGGTTATCTCAAAGCAGGGATACAACTGCACAAACGCGGAATTCATGGAATTTTTACAGCCGCAGAAATTATGCCGCAATTTGTCAAATAATGCGATATGCCGTAGGCATATCGCTTTAAGAAAGTGCCGGAGGCATATCGCGTAGGATAGGCATCTTGCCTATCATCAAGCTAATCCCTGATTTCTAATCCCTCCTGTACCGCAACCTCGTCAAACAAAATCTCAGGCGTTTGAATCACGAATGGAAGTTCAGCACCGACTAAACCGCGTTTAATCCGTTCGTTGGTTTCCCCAAACACAACAAACAAAGGATATGTAGTATTAGTTCCCTCACTCAAAATATGACTGTGACGTGGAGGCATTAACCATTCATAATCTTTGTCCAACAATACCTGAGTTTGTCGCCACCGTCCCAATAAATCCGAAAAATCTTCGTGGGGACGGTGGATAAAGATAAAAATTTCTGCCCCCGTTTTAATTTTCCATTCTGGGTCGCACATCAAAATAGCGACATCGCAGGGTAGAGATACAGTTTCAGATGCTTTTGTTGCAGTCCCTCGGAAACGAACAATTGGTAATGGTATCGTGATAATACTTTCATCAGGACGGCGCAAACTGGGAATCATTTCCAAATAGGGACGGTGCAGTTTGAGGAGTGCGATCGCATCAGCATGATGGCTGTAATCCGATAAACACAATTCATAATCAGATTTTTGTACAGGCATAACTTGTAACTTTTTTAATTATCCCAATTTTTCAAATACTGCAAACATTGGTAAGTACATCGAGAGCAAAATAGTACCAACCATTCCCCCAAGAACCACAATCATCACGGGTTCTAAAATACTAGTTAAAGCCTTAACAGCATGTTCCACTTCATCTTCATAGAAATCGGCTACTTTCATCAACATACTATCAATTTCTCCAGTTTCCTCACCAATACTAATCATTTGAATCGCCATTGGTGGAAACACTTTATATTTTTGTAGCGCCACACTAATCATCCCACCCTGTTGAACTTCAGCTTTTGCGGCATCAATAGCATTAGCAATAACTTGGTTACCTGATGTATCTCGAACAATATCCAATGAAGTTAAAATTGGTACTCCCGAACGAGTCAAAGAACCAAAAGTCCGGCTAAATTTGGCAACAGATGATTTTTGAATTAAGTCTCCAAATAAAGGCATTTTCAAAGAAAGACGGTCGATAGTTTGACGACCAGCAGCGGTTTTATAGTATTGTTTGAAACCAATAAAAGCTCCGATTACAGCAGCAATAACTACGACAAGTTTCCAGCTTCTTAAAATTTCGCTAAGGTCTAACATGAACTGCGTTAAAGGAGGTAATGTAGTACCCAAGTCTTTAAAAATATTGGCAAAAATTGGGATTAGAAAAATCGTCATAGCGAGAAAGATTGCCACAGCGATAAAACCAACTACCAATGGATAAGAAAGCGCTGCTTTAATTTGGTTTTGCAAACGGGCAACATCTTCTAGTAATTTTGCTAATCGATTGAGTACTTCATCTAAAACACCCCCAACCTCTCCAGCTTGAATCATACTTACATATAAACCATCAAAACATTGAGGGTGTTTACGCATTGCATCAGAAAGGTTAGTCCCGTTTTGAACATCAGAACTAATATCCATCAGCGCTTTTTTAAGTTTGGGATTAGTACATTGTTCTGACAATACACCCAAACTTCTAACCATTGCCACTCCCGCATTCACTAAAGCGGCAAATTGACGGGAAAAAACAGCTTTATCTTTAACCGAAACTGATGCAAACTTAGTATTAAAATCAAACGCTGATTTGAAATCAAACCCCTGGGTTTGCTTGAGGTCTTGGATTACAAAACCCTGCTGTCTAAGGTTTGTACGAGCTTGCTTTAGAGATTCTGCAACAACTTTTTCAGTTCGAGCTTTTCCTTGGGAGTCCCGAACAC
>JANNFJ010000985.1:0-3944 GCA_031379725.1 Calothrix sp. OTE_75_metabat_31 | reverse complement strand
GGCATCAAGACGTTGCATTGCCATTGCAGTCAAAGCCGCTTCGTTGGGCGGTTCTGGCTTCAAATGGGTAGCAATACAACGAATACCGCTAAGTCGTTCTGCACCGTAACGGGGCAACTCTAAAGGCGGAATCTGTGTTTGACGCGGTGTACCTACTCCAACCCGGATAACTTGTCCGCGACGGTTGATGTAGGCACACACGGGTGAATTGATTTCAGTACTAATTGCTGCCAGACGCTGGGAGAATTCGGACGTAGTGACGCGATCGCCCGGTAAGCGCTGGTGGTACAGCCGTTGCAATTGCTTGAGTTGGCTGCTTTTCAGACCTTGGAGATTACCAAAGATAGTCTCGATAGGCGTTTATAACCAGGTAACTGGTCCTCGAATGCTTACATGTCTATTTTACAACATTGGAATTGTAGTCAAACTCTTTCTTTTGGGGGATGCATTTTTGCTTAGGGGAGTAGAGGTAGAATTTGTATAGATTCAACATCCACTATGAAGCAGTGTTGACTCATACAAGTAAGGGAATTAAGATAAAGTAAGGAAACTAGTAAAAAGTAAGCAATGATTTCTACAATTACGAGTAAAGGTCAAACAACTATTCCCAAGGAAGTTCGGGAAAAGTTGAATTTACGTGTAGGGGATAAGATTAATTTTGTTGTGGAATCGGACGGTAGAGTTTATATTCAACCTTTGAATGTTGATGTTGAGGAATTATCAGGTATTCTTCATAAACCTGGTAGAAAAGTAGTTTCCATTGGAGAGATGAATCAAGTTATAGAACAGTGTGGTGGAAGTTTGGAATGAAAGGATTAGATACAAATGTTCTTGTTCGTTATTTGGTTCGGGATGATTTAGAACAATGGAAATTAGCAGATGAATATATCAAGCAGGTAAAAGGGGATGGTGATGTCTGTTTTATCAATAATATAGTTTTATGCGAACTTGTTTGGGTTTTAAAGAGTTCGTATAAACTGAGTCGCAATGAAATTATTGATGTTTTAGGAAAAATACTCAGAACGAATATATTTGAGTTTGAAAATAGAGAAGCGGCTTGGTGGGGATTGCAGCAAATGGAAAATGGTAAAGCCGATTTTTCTGATTATTTTATTGCCAAGATAAATTTAGACGCTGGATGTAGCGAAACTGTAACTTTTGATGCGAAGTTAAAGGGAACAGAAGCAATTAGATTATTTAAATAGCATCGTCGAAAGAGTTAATTCCTCACCTAGTTGCAGTTCAATTTCGTAAGTTAGGGTAATTAGTTCGCTGTTCATTTTTCTGATTGTGCAAATAAGCGTTCGTTTAACTATGAAAATCTGCCCAATGAAATCAGTTTAAAGAAATACCCCACCGCTGGCTTCAATACGTTGCCCATTAATCCATTTAGCATCAGGGGAGCATAAAAAAGCCACAATTCCACCAATATCTTCAGCCTGCCCGACTCTGCCAAGAGCAGTATTAGAGGCAATTAAGCCCTTCATTTGAGGATTTGAGCGAATTGTGGCATTATTAAAGTCAGTTTCAATAGCTCCAGGAGCCAGGACATTTACAGTTATTCCCCTTGTTCCCACTTCTTTGGCCAAGTATTTTGTAAAAGTTTCAATCGCACTTTTGGCAGAAGCGTAAACCGAGTACCCTGGATTAGAAAAGCGAGTCGTACCACTGGAAATGTTGACAATTCGACCTCCATCGCTTATGAAGGGTAAAAGTTTTTGGGTTAAAAAATACACACCCTTGAAGTGAATATTCACGAGACGGTCAAAATCCTCTTCCGTTACTTGGGCAATGGGAATCGTAGCTCCCACCCCAGCGTTATTAATCAAAATATCTAGTTTTTCTGTTCCAAATTCCTGACTTAGTACAGTTTGCAACTTTTCAACAAAACCGTCAAAGCCTTTGATTTCACCCACATCAAACTGTAAAGCTGTTGCTTTTTGTCCTCCGAGCTTAATTTGGGCTACCACTTCCGAAGCTTCTGCTAGTTTAGATTGGTAAGTAATTATAATATCACAGCCAGTTTGAGCCAGACGCAAAGCCATATCTTTGCCAAGTCCACGACTAGCACCCGTAATTAAAGCAACTCGATTCATATAAAAAAAGTTTGATGGTTGGGGAGGTTTTAATCAAATTTGGGCGTGAAAGCCAATACTTATACTAGCTCAAGTTGTCATTAGAGTGAAAACACCAATGTAAAAGGCTATAGCCCTTTCTGGGCAGCTACCCCAATGCGATCGCAATGATATAAATATTATAAATATTTTTGCACGCCTACTTAGAATCTCAGAGGATGTTTTAAAAGTATACTTTTTGTCATGCTGAATGGAGCGAAGCGCAATGAAGCATCTCGACCCCAACGAGAAGTCTAGATTCTTCACTTCATTTCATTCCGTTCAGAATGACAAATTATACCTACATTGGACTTTTAAAACATCCTCTCAGCTTGTCGTCTATTTTAGATAGCATTTGTATATAATAAGTAGGATAAATTTGGCAGTTGTTTTTTATGAATTCCCGCCGTATTCTCAAAGCTGGTGAATCTTATACTTTCAGCCAATATTTTGAATTACCTTTCACGATTGATGATATTTTAGCCGAATTAGATTGCACGATTGAAAGAAAAAATTTAACGCTACCTGAATCATCAGAAATTTTAGACTTGCAGTTTTTACAGCAGCAACTTAAACGTAATTTATCTCATATTGATTTAGTTAATGAAACTACAAGACGGGAAGCTTTAATTGTCCCAATTTTATTTGAGGTATGTGATTCAACTAACCAGAGGCTCAATATCGAGTATTCTATTGCGGTCAACGACTATCTCAAAGGAACTCTCGACTACTATATAGCAGCACCTCAAAATTTACTGGTTATCGAAGCGAAACAATCAGATTTAGTTAGGGGCTTTACTCAACTTGCTATTGAATTAATTGCACTCGACCAATGGACTAAATCCACATCTGAGCTTTTATATGGAGCTGTTACAACTTTTGAATATTGGCGCTTTGGAGTCTACGACCGCGCAAATCGTCAGGTGACTCAAGACCAAAAACGCTATCAAGTTCCAGAAGATTTATCAATACTTTTAAAAGTTCTTATAGGTATTATTCACGGTTCATAAATTGCTGCCATGATGAACTTGAATGCTTTTACCGTACATTTAGCCGATGCGTTGAAAGATACTTCGATTAAAGTAAATTCTGCATACCCTGGGGAAGTGAAAACAGACGCAAATCTAGGAGGTAGGTTGGATGTTTCCGAAGGTGCAAAAACAGCCGATTTGGCAACACTTACTGCTGACGGTGCCAATGGTGGGTTTTTCCACTTAGGTAATCCCTTACCTTGGTAAGATTCATATCATCTTGTTAATGTGAAATTAAACAGCCATGACATCACAATTACCACCACTTTATCAAAACGTTCCGATTCAATTAGCCCCAGCGCAAACAATTACATCATTTCCAGCCAATACTTTTATTGAAAACATTGCAATTACCGCTGATGGTACGTTATTTGTCAGCAACCACGAAGCAGGGCAAATTGTCCATATCTCCCTCAACGGTACTCAAAGGGTTCATGCAACCTGGGAAAGTAAAATAGCTGGGTTAGCCATAGCAAATGATGGCAGCTTAATTGTGACTGCTTGGAATGCCAGCGGTACACCTGTAGTTCTACAAGTATCAACCGCAGGCAATATCAAATTATTAGCAACGCTGCCGGAAGCAATTTTCCTCAATGGATTGACTCACTTGCGAGACGGACGCTATTTACTTGCCGATTCATTTCGTGGGGCGATTTGGGAATTTAATTTAGCTGATAACAGTACTAAAATTTGGCTAGAACATCCAATGCTCGCACGTAGCAATTCTGAAAGTCCAATTCCGGCTGTGAATGGTTTAAAATTTTTTGATGGGGTCTTGTATGCATCCAATACCGAACAG
>JANNFJ010000942.1:0-5164 GCA_031379725.1 Calothrix sp. OTE_75_metabat_31 | reverse complement strand
CCAGTAAATTCGATAACGTGCAAGATGGGATGGTGGGTGAACCTGCCATTACAGGTTTTGTGTGATGGGGTGGGGGTGGGTTTATATTATTCGATGGGGTCGGGCAGGTTTATTGAGTTTGTTGGTGGGTGGATGGGATTGTTGGTTAACCTGCCCGTACAGCATTTTTTTTGAATAGGGCGCGGTAGACGGGTTCGTTTTTTTCTTGGGTGCCGATTTCACGTTCAGTGGGGATGGGGAAGGGGTTTTGTGATAGCCATTCGCCGCTATTTTGAATTTGAAATGCGGGATTTTCGAGGAAGCGCGATCGCATTTCGACTGCGACAAATTCAATGTCGGATTGTAAAAAGATTATTCCTTCTGGTGCTAGATATTCGGCTAGTTCTGTGACAAGTTCGGGTTGGACTACGCGACGTTTTGCATGGCGATTTTTAAACCAAGGGTCGGGGAATTGTATGGAGACTCGCTGTAATATTCCTGCTGGTAGGGAAGTTAATAATGGTTTGAGTGAATTATTAGCGTTGCAGAATAGGTAGTGTAGGTTGGTTTGTCCTGATTCGTCGCGCATACGGTTTGCATCGATTACTAGGGGTTCCCGAATTTCTAATCCTAAAAAGTTCCAGTTTGGTTCCAATTGGGACATTTGTAAGGCAAATTTTCCTTTGGCGCTGCCGATATCTAAATGCAGGGGGTGATTTAATTTTGCATATATTTTTTCCCATGCTAATGGTGTTGCAGGTGTTAAATACTTTTGTCCTAGTGGATTGACGTGTTGACGAACTCGAATGCGAACCATATTGTTAAACTTAGGTATGTATAAATGTGAGATTATGCTTCTGTAATAAAAATAATTAAAAAGCAATAACTATTTAAATAAAAATAGTACCTCTAAATCATTAGTGATTTCAGAAACCCGGTATCTTGGAAGATACCGGGTTTCTTATTTTACACTTCTAGGCTGGTAAGCGTTATACTTTTTGCAAAGCGTCTTTTTACACCCTAATTTTAAAATTACTCTTAATTACAATGACCTCTAATTTTCGCTTTGCCGTTGTCAGCGACTTACATATAGCGCTTCCACACACAATTTGGAATCATCCCAGTCGCTTTCATTTGGTGGAAGTGAGTATTCCGGCTTTGGATAGCGTACTCGAACATTTAATACAACTCGATTTAGATTTTCTGTTGCTACCTGGCGATTTAACTCAACATGGGGAACCTGAAAATCATACTTGGTTGCAGCAACGTTTGGCTTCTTTGCCTTTTCCAACTTATGTAATTCCCGGTAATCATGATGTTCCCGTACTCGAAGCTGATAGTCAATCAATCGCTTTTGGGGATTTTCCGCAGTACTATCGCAAGTTTGGTTATGATAATGGGGATCGACTTTACTATACTTGTGAGATATTACCGGGAGTGCGACTGATTGCGCTCAATTCTAATAATTTTAACGCTCAAGGACAGCAAATTGGGCGATTGGATGAACCGCAATTGCAATGGTTGGAAACTGTACTCGCTCAATCAGAAAATGAATTAATATTAGTAATGATACATCATAACGTGGTTGAGCATTTGCCTAATCAATCGCGTCATCCAATGGCTAGCCGCTACATGCTAGAAAATGCATCCCAATTATTGCAAATTTTACAGCAGTATAATGTCAAACTCGTATTTACAGGGCATTTGCATATTCAAGATGTAGCTTACAGTAATGGTGTATACGATATTACAACGGGTTCGTTAGTGAGTTATCCCCATCCTTATCGCGTTATGGAGTTTCATGACAATAGTAGGAAAGGGTTAAACATTTCATCGTATCGTGTCAAATCTGTGCCCCAGTTCCCTGATTTGCTTGCTTATTCGCGGCAGTGGATGGGCGATCGCAGTACTCCTTTCTTAGTAAAATTACTGTCATCCCCTCCATTAAATATACCCATAACACAGACAGAGGAATTAGTCCCTGTTCTGCGCGATTTTTGGGCAAATATTGCTTCGGGGGATAGCTTATTCGATTATCCGCACTTATCCAAGGAAATCAGCAGCTACTTTCAGGAATATAATGCGATCGCATCTTGTGGAAGTCCAGCACTAATTGATAACAATATTTCACTTTTGTTGTAAGAATTACGGCTGACGGCAAATTCCAAAGACTGAAGTAAAGGCATGAAGGAAAGTTTTATCACCAACTGGGCCAATTTCACCGTTGCAGAAAGTTCCACTGATGGGAATATCTCGAAAATAGCATTGTAGTAATTCGGAATCGAAATTGGGTTTGCCGTAAAGTCCTTCACCCCTTCCCAGACAGGTAAACATTAAAGCAGCAACTGCGGTGGATGAATCGGGATTCTTGATGTGATGCTGTTCGAGTAAATATTCTAATTCTTCTTCGGAGGTTTCGGCATCACGGATGTGGAATTGCAACCGCTGTCCGGGACGAACTTGGTCACCAATTGCGATCGCACCTGCGGAAGGATCGACTCCTAAGATGCTGCGAATCAAAAAGTCTCCCGGTTCTAAGTCGAGTTTAAATTCATCCATCGCTACCCCAACAAATAGCCAGTTTTGTGCTAGGGTGCGGTCTTCATCGCTGAGGTCGCTGACTAAATCGCGCAATACAGCTAGGGGTACTTGCTCTTCGAGTTCGATAATAATGTTGCGATCGCCTTTAGTAACCTGAAGCGGTTTACCTATTGGTCGGCAACCTTGGGCAACTATGGTATCTAATACAATATTGCCACTTAACGCCAATCCGACTACACCTTCACGATAAATATCGTCGTTACAAAACAACGCAACCCGATTACCACCGCCACCGCTTGCTTGCCCCCCAAGTGTTACCGAACCGGGATAAGCAAAGTCAAGCCCTTGTAACAAATCGTTAATACCACCTGATAGCGAACCCGATAGCAAGATAAAATTCTGTTTAGTTGCGGGTGATACCCCAATCAAATCAACCCAAGCATTCGGGGGGCCATCCAAATCGGGTAATTCCGAAGCTTCCGTATGGAAGGTATGCAATTCGACCCCAGGTAAATAAGCTAAAGTTAACGATAGCGCTGGTTGGGATTCCAACTCCTGAGTTTGACCTCCTGCTGTAGTACCAATCGCACCACCACCACTACACCCAATTAAGACTCGAACTTTTAACCGTTCCGCCAGCAATGGTAACAACCGCGAAAACTCGCTTGTAAATGCCGACGAAATAAATACCAGCCCTAAATCCGCAGGTTTGGTTAATGCAGAAGTTGCTCTTTCGACGACTTCAGTCACTGCGGCTTCCAATGATGGACGAGTTGATAGGGCATTAGCCCACTGCATTTGGTCTGGCATGAGGTGTATACTCGTGTTTGTAGCGAGAATGAAGGTTTTTCTTTTATATCTTGCAGAGCATCTAATTGCATCCTACATTAATTCACATCGGGATTAAAAATTTGTCCGATGTCAGTATCTCCGTAAATATAAATTTATTTTGTAATGATTGTGTCTAGACATATTGTATAATTATTTATTTAAAGTATAACTTGCCTGCAAATCTTAAGAAAAGAAGTTAAATCAAAAATCTGCACGGAATTAGTTGTATTTGTGATGGAACAGAAAATTCATAGGCATTTTTAACTATTGGGTCGGTACAATAGTGAGTATATAAAGCGAACAAACGCCCCTTATCTCACTTCCACATACTCGTATTGTCAACAAACAACAAGGCTACACCCATGAGCGATATTCAAGATCGAATCCAACAAGAACTCGAACAAGCACGCGCCGTATGCGATACTACAGGCACAACCTCCCCTGACTGCGCTGCAGCTTGGGATGCAGTTGAAGAACTTCAAGCTGAAGCTTCTCACCAACGTCAAGAAAAGCGCAAAAATTCCTTGGAACAGTTTTGCGATGACAACCCAGAAGCCGCTGAGTGCCGACTCTACGAAGACTAAGAATTAAACTTAGTCTTTGCTTACCAAAAAGGCAATGACAGTATAGGGGCACGATATACCGTGCCCCTACGCATATCTACATGTTACGGAATTAAAATTCGTTATATTTAAGCCAAGTCTTAGGGTTGCTTTTTTATTTGTTAATGTTATTATGTCAAATTTATTACTAGTAAGGGAATAGGCAGTAGGGAAGAGGAAGCTTTTAACCAGTAACCGCCGAAGCATTCCTACACCTAGACCCCTACACCCCCAAACCCCTACACCCCTAATTAATCATGGAAGAACTTTGGTTCCGTCCGCTAGTTTGGAACGACTACAGATTAGCTGTTTTATTTATAATCGTTATTCCGCTGATACTATTGATCTGGGCATTTGTGCAAAAAGTCGAATCCATACAGCGATTGTTAATGATTTATTGGCGAGTTGCTAGTTTACTGATTATCACAGTTTACTTAATGATTGCTCAATACCCAATTGCTTTTATTTCTGGGTTAATGGCACGTATCCTGATTCCCATTTCATTATGGTTTTGGGTAGACCTCAATGATGAAATTGAGTATCAACAAAGCGGTAGCTTAAAGCTAATTTTCACATCCTGGCGCTGGGCAACTACATTTTATTGTGTTTTGGGCGCGATCGCATCGCTTCCATTTCTTGGTTGTGCGTTTTCCGAAACTGCTGCCAAAACCAATTACTGTAGTGTTTGGTCTGAAGCACCCCTTCTATTCAAAGACATTTTTCACCACAATACCAAAACTCCGTTTTTGGGAGTGCTTGGGGTTGTTTGTCTAATAATTTACGTTATCTACTTAAGCTATTTTGTTCTAGTCAAACTTGGTAAACAAGGACGTACTGCAATTGAACAATAGCCACTCCTAACTCCCTTCCCCCCCATGATAGATTCACCAGGACAACGGCTGGAGAAATATACAATCAAACGTCCGCAGGAAGTTTTGCTTGTAACAATTGAACTGAATGGAGAAGAAGACCAAATCGCCATTTTTAAAGGTTTTTCCAGTTCCTTAGTACGTCCAACTGCATACGACCCTGATATTCCAGTAGTGCCAGATGATGCGAAAATACTGTTCGTTGACCGAGTAGCAAGTCCTTATAACCCCGATATGCCCCATTATATTCAACAAGGACTATCATGGGAAACTATGCTCACGCTGTTGTCGGAAGTAAAAGTGTAATTTTCTACAACTTGAAGTTTACATAAGTTTGACCTT
>JANNFJ010000929.1:0-8113 GCA_031379725.1 Calothrix sp. OTE_75_metabat_31 | reverse complement strand
CTCGTTTGTAAATCCTGCCATCGCTCTTCTGAAGAACTAGCAGAAGATCAACATAGCGACGGCATTCTTTTACTTAACAAGCTCAACATGTACAGTAGTCAGTTCCAATCAGACGAAGTTGAAATTCAACCGTTGGAATGTTTGTGGGCTTGTAGTCAAGGCTGTGTCGTTTCTGTCTCTGCTCCAGGTAAACCAACTTTTCTCCTTGCCAATCTTCCTGGAGAAGATAGTGCAGCAGGGTTAATGGAGTTTATGAAGTTGTACGTCAAGAATCGTAAAGGGTCGATTCCTTGGAAACGACTTCCTGAATTTTTACAGTCTGCTATTTATGCCCGAATTCCACCTGCAACGGATGATAAACGCATGTAACCGATAAGTTATTAAAAATAACTGTGTATCTGTGGCAAAGAGAATGACATCAAGGATTCAAACTGCATCTACTCGCCTAACTTTTCACTGTATGTTGAAAACCTTTTCCCTTCCCTACGAGGAAGGGGGTGGGTGGTTAGGTTTTTCGGAGCGTTTTTCCACATGACATGAAAAGTCAGATATACTTGCAGCCTTGCAACTTTTACATGCAGTCTTGCAACATCTACATGACAATCTATATTAGCTAGTACATACACACAACCAAATCGACTTGAACTATCAACCTTTTATTGATAAGATATTAATATGAAACATAAATTTTACATTAGCAAATTCAATGAAAAAATCATACTTTAGATAGATGTATGCAAATATGTACTTTCATTTGCCGATTGAAACAAAAATTCTGTTAGAAGATGCATAAACTTTAATTGTGAAAACACTTGCTTACACTGTGACAATATGATAAGTATTGTCAATAAGTGAAATCTGGGGCATAAATTTATTCGCATCTATATTTAGCTGTTCTAACTGTTGGTGATATCTGAATAATTGGTTTCCGCGCTGTTAACTACAGCGTCAAATTTGCTATTGGGCGTGAGGAGAATAATGAGTTTACATAAATTACTTCCAAGTCTTATTTTAGCGGGTTCAATCATGGCTGTCTTATCAAGTCCAGCCAATGGTGAAACACAAGTTAAACCCGAACAAAAAAGTAGTGCGAGTGAAAATCTTAGCAAGGCACCACCGGAATTGAATTCAGCGCGATCGCTTCAGTCAGTAAAAGCGATCCCTCAACTCAATGAAATACAGCAACCATTCAAGACAGCGGAAATGTTGGTGCAATCACCAATTGTGGAAATAAGCAGAGTCAGGGTTGAGCAAGCATCTAAAGGGCTGGAAGTAATTCTAGAAACTACTCAAGGTGAACAATTACAAGTTGTACCAACACGTCAGGGCAATACATTTAGTGTTGATATTCCATCAGCACAACTGCGTTTACCGTCAGGTCAAGCATTCAGCCAAAATAATCCGATTGCGGGAATTGCTTCCATTACAATCACAAATATTGATACCAAAACAGTTCGGTTAGTCGTCACAGGTACGCAGGGTATTCCTTCAGTAGAATTGTTTGACGGTAATGAAGGCTTGATTTTTGGCATAACTTCAGCACAACCTCAAGGAGAGACACAACCAAAACCCGAAGTCCCAACTCAAGGTGAGACTCCAAGTAAACCTGATACACCAAATCAGCCACAGACACAAACCAAACCGAAGCCTGAAGTTCCAACTCAAGGTGAGACAACAAGCAACCCAGAACAATCCTCTGCTGAAAATGAAGAACCAATTGAATTAGTGGTGACAGCTACGCGGACGGAAGAAGACTTACAAAACGTACCGCGAACAGTAACAATAATTAAGCGCGAACAGATTGAGCAATTAACTCCTGTTTCAAGGGACTTAAGCGACATCATCGGTAAATTGACACCAGGTGCTGGTCCACCAACGGGAACAATTAGGAATACAACGGTACGCGGACGGCCACCACAAATCTTAATTGATGGTATCCCTGTCACCTCGAATGATAGTAATGCCGGATATCAACGCGACTTGAGAAGTATTGCACCGAATGCAGTAGAACGAATTGAAATTGTGCGCGGTCCTTCTGCTGTGTACGGTGATGGTGCAACGGGGGGTGTAATTAACATCATTACTCGTAAACCTAGTGACCAAAAATTAGTTTCCGAAACCCAGGTAGGTATTGACGCATCCGGGAATTTGCGAGGTGATAGTTTTGGTAATTTCTTCAGCCATTCAATTTCCGTTAACGAAGGCAATTTTGATTTGTTGGCGTTATTCTCCCGCAGGAGTACGGGTATTGCCTACGACGCAGAGGGTTCACAAATTCCCTTTGATGAAAATACAGCCCAAACACAAACGCTACAAGCACTTGGTAAAGTCGGAGTCCGCTTCGACGACAACCAGCGCTTGCAATTGACTGCGAATTTGACACGCGATCGCATCGACCCAAGCATTACTTCCGATCTGAGTGTAGACAAATTGCCTTTTCCTCGCAAAGCTCGTGCTATACCCTTTAATGCTACGTATATAGGTGCAGACCCACCACAAAGCTTAAACTATGCATTGACGCTAGACTACAGCAACCAAAAAATATTTGGCAGCAAATTGAATGCTCAAGCTTACTATCGCTATACACGCATTGTCCCCACATTTTTTGATGGTAGAAGTTTCAACGATCCACTAGGAATCTCAAACCGTGACTCCATCGATGATAAATGGGGAACAAGATTGCAACTTGAAACTCCTTTATTTAACACAGCTAATTTTCTTTGGGGAGTTGACTACTCTAAAGCTTCTTTAGAAGACCAATTATCTATATTTGATGCGGATGAGTTTGATGCTAGTAACAGAAGAACTTTACGTGAAATTGAAAAACGCACATTTTATCCACGTTTTAATATTGAGAACCTGGGTTTATTTGGCCAACTTCAGTGGGAAGTTAGTCAACAATGGTTGCTGAGTGGTGGATTGCGCTACGAACGCTTTGGAATTGATGTGCCAGATTTTACTAATCAATTCTTAGAACCGATTGCGGGTGGCAATCGTACAGTAGATGATGTGGTATTCAACGGGGGAATTGTTTTCAAACCTACCAATACTATCAGCGTTTACGCCAACTTTGCCCAAGGCTTTTCCCTACCACCTATTGCGCGAATTCTTTTTTCTAACGCTACCACTGGATTTAGGTTTGATAGAGATGTAGACATTTCCGAACCCCAAAAAGTCGATAACTATGAAATTGGTATTCGTGGCAATTGGAGTACTGTTCAAGCATCAATAGCTGGGTTCTACAGTAAATCCGATCTGGGAACGACATTAGTTGAAAACCCTGCTCTACCCGGCACTTTACTTCTGGCACGGGCACCGCAACGAAACTATGGTGTTGAAGCAGCGATAGATTGGCAGGCAACAAAAAATTGGCAACTAGGAGGTTCATTTACCTGGCAAGAAGGTGAGAATGATATTGATGGTGATAAAAATTATCAAGCGCTCAACTCAAGCGAAGTCTCGCCAATTAAACTGACTGCATATCTACAAAATGAAACAACTCCTGGCTGGCGCAATCGCTTACAAGCATTGTATATGGGCAATCGAGATAGAGGTTTTGAAGATGGTTCAGATAATGGACGAATCAAAAGTTATTTCGTGTTGGACTACATTAGCAGTATTGAAATAGGTGCGGGAACTATAGATATTGGAGTTGAAAATTTACTTAATAATCAATACACTCCAACACTCAATCAATTTCAAGGCGATTTTCTTGGAAATTCCTATAGGTTTCCTGGCAGGGGTACAACACTTCGCCTAAATTACCGTATTAATTGGTAATAAATAGGAAAATATAGTATTTTTTGGTTCTGTAGAGACGTTGAGTGTAACGTTTCTACAAAATACTATTCTAAGCATCTGAATAAATCTGTAAATTTTGTTCTTGATTAAATTCTTTTGTAGCGAGGTAATGTGACCAAAGATTTGCATTGTTTTCTCAAGCTTTTTTTGCTTGTAACTCTTAGCTGCTTTGTTTTTTGTGCTTGCTACAACAAAATCAATCTAAATAAATATACCCCAAGGGTGCAATTTGTGGCATCTGAATGTAAAACCATAAAACACCTATTGGGAGAAGCTTGTATTCCCAGAAATCCCCGACGAATAATTGTTACCGACGAAACCATCTTAGATGCGGTTGTTGGCTTGGGTTTAAAGCCAATCGCAGCCGCAGAATCAAACGCACTAGGTAATAGAGGTCGTCAGTTTGGTAATAAGATTGATGGGATAAGTTCTATAGGCAAGGAAAGCCTGCTAAATTTAGAAAGAATAGTAAAATTGCAACCAGATTTAATATTAGGATTTGAAATAAGTGGGGATGCTTATAATCATTTATCAAAAATAGCACCAACGGTTTCAATCCAATTCAACGAAATAGCTTGGAAAGAAGCCTTACAACGTATAGGCAAAATTCTAAATAAAAGTGCTACTACTGAGCAATTACTCAACCAGTACCAGCAGAGGGTAGAAAAATTACGACTAGCTATACTGCAAAAAAACTATCAAAAGAAAATTTCTATTAGTCGTTTCTATTCAGGTTGGAATTTAACACAGTTTCAAAACCAATTCTCATTTCCTGTACGTATTTTAGAAGAAGTTGGGCTATCGATACCAGAAGCGCAACGAAAATTGGGTAATTCACTTCAAAGCTACGTATCCGTAGGCATAGAAAGCTTAGATTTACTAGATGCTGATATTATGTTTGTGGCACTTGACCCAGGGGGAGAAAGAAACTTCCAAAAATATAGCAGTCATCAATTTTGGCGGATGCTCAAGGTCGTCAAAAACAACCAAGTTTACACCGTCGATTCTGGTTATTGGATTGTTGGTAATATCCTATCAGCAAATGCTATTTTAGATGACCTGTATCAATATTTGCTATTTGCAAAGTAAAAATAAAAAACTTTATTATTGAAGCAACCCAAAAAGTGGATGGCACAACAATCTTCTCCCAGCTTGCGTAATTTTATTATCGTCTGGGGCGGTCAGTTAGTTTCAACTATTGGCAGCACCATGAGTACCTTCGCTTTCAACATTTGGGCATGGGAATTTAGCGGTCAAGTCACTTCTTTAGCGCTAGTAGATTTTTTTACTTTGCTGCCTAGTATCTTTTTTGCTCCAATTATTGGAGTAATTGTGGACAGGTACAACCGAAAGTTACTAATGATGTTAGGTGATACCATTACCGTTGCCTTAACATCCGTCGTGATTGTGCTTTATCTAACCAATCACCTCCAAGTTTGGCACTTATACATTACAGGTGCGCTAGCTGGGACTTTTAATCAAATTCAATGGATTGCATATTCTGCATCGGTCTCGCTGTTTGTGCCTAAACAACATTATGCACGTGCTAGCAGCATGGATTTTTTATCCGGTTACGGTGCCAACATAGTTGGTCCAGCATTAGCAGGGTATTTATATTATGCGATTGGTTTAGGTGGTATTTGTCTGATTGATATTGTGACTTTTTTAATTGCAATTAGTAGTATATTGTTCATCCAAATACCCCAAACTGAGCGAAAAGAACCAGACAATCAAAATAATTCAGATATTTGGCAAGAATTTGGGTTTGGGCTACGTTATATTAAAGCACGTAAGGGTTTGCTCGCAATACTAATTGCAGGGTTATTATTCTGGCTGCCTTATGATATCTGTGACTTACTTTACACTCCAATGATTTTGTCACGTACTGGCAACAATACTTTTGTACTTGGTAGCATGGCATCCGCAGCTGGTTTAGGTGGTGTAATTGGTGCCCTAATTATTGGTCGTTGGGGTGGTCCGACTAGTCGTATCAAAGGAGTTTTATTTGGTATGACTGGTATAGGTTTAAGTAAAACTTTGTTGGGGTTTGGTCAGATACCTGGGGTTTGGATATTAGCGCAATTTCTTGCTTCGTTACATTCCCCTTTGAATGGTAGCTCCAATACAGCAATCTGGATGGCAAAAGTTCACCCAAATGTTCAAGGTCGTGTATTTGCTGCACGTTCGTTAGTTGAGCAATTAACTTCTGCGTTTGCATACTTAATTGCTGGACCTCTAGCTGACAAAATTTTTGAACCTGCAATGAAGTCTGGTAATGTTCTTACACCCTTATTTGGTAAAACATTTGGCACGGGTACAGGTGCTGGTATCTCTGTGCTTTACGTCATTTGTGCTTTTTGTATGTCTTTAGTTGGTTTGTGTGGATATAGATTCCGCTCACTAAGAAATGTCGAAGAAATTTTACCTGATTGTGATGCTGGGTAAAATTAGATTTTACATTAATGCCTGTTAGGGCATCGCAAGTTGTACCTTGATAGTGAGAAATTACTTGCATTCAATGCAAGATTATACTGGGTTTTAATGTGCGCGTTCATTAAACAGAATGAACTTTAGAATACTTTACGCTCCTCCAAATGAGCTAAAATTTCATCTTGTGTGCGCCAAACTGGACGTAACTTTTTCTGAGCCACCAATGGTAATTGTTGAGTCGCATGAACTGAACCTGGTTGAGTCGCATTTCCGTAGCCAATTAGTGCCATTGCTTTTACAGGTTTGGAAAACTCAATTGCAGCAACATAAGAATCACCAGCAACTGGTTGAAACTTACCTTCAACAGAGGGAGCAAAATGGATGACACGAAAAATACCAAGGTTTCCATCGCCACCATTGCCTGGTAAATCTACATTGCCATGTTTAAGACGAAAAACCTCTCCCCAAGCAACATCTAGCTTTCCATAAGCTTTTTCCACCTTTGTTGCCACTGTTTCTAGTAGTGTAACGGCATCTATGGGATTAGCTAAACCATCAGGTGTAGTACGCGGTAAGCGTTCAATCCAAGGTTTACTAAAGGTTTTATCAAAATCTAGATCAATAGCCCAGTTTGCAAAAAGCACGGCTCCTTTGCTATCTGCATTTGCTTGTCTATCCCATGCCTCTAAAACAGTAGCCGCACGTTGCGCTACTTCATTGCCATACTTTCGAGCAGCAGCAATCAAGCCATCTAAAATCCGGTCAGCTAATTCCATGCGCGTCGAATGTTTATACGAAATCATTTCATCAAATGTGATTTTTTCATCTTCATCCAACATTCTTGCAGAACGCTGTGCACGGAAATCCATAAAACGCGGCGCCATATAAGGTGGATAATTATCTGGTTTGATAGCGAGTGGAAAGGTAGTAGTCCAAGGCGGGTCATTGGCATTTTGCAACCAACCACTAGGTGGGTCGATAACGCGAGGTAAATCTTGATATGGGTGAATTTTTGTCCATAAAGTTTTTGATGTATTCCCAGGAATGATTCCTTGCCAATATTTAAAATCGCCTTGGGAACGCACCGGAACTTGTCCATTAAACAAGTGCATAATGTGCCCTTCTCGGTCGGCATACATCACCGTAAACATAGGTAGTTGCAAACGTTGGAGTGCTTTTTCAAATTGTGCAAGATTTTGCGATCGCGCCATGTCCCACCATTGTTCCAACACACCTGGTCTGTCAAGACCAACAACACGCAGCGCGGAGGCTTTACCATCTTTAAGTGACACAACGGGTCCGTGAACAGAACTTTTCACCACAAGCGGTTGTTCGCGTAGCGTCCCGTTGTTTTGTTTTACCTTCAAGGAAAGAGTTTTTACCTCAAAGGGACGAACTGCACCATCAAAACGATAGCCATCTCCAACTAGTTCCAGCTGATAAGCATCCCACCCGTCATGAGTATTCACCGTGTGAGTCCATCCCAAATTATCGTTAAAAGCTAGAGATAGAACGGGAATACCCACAAGTGATGCTCCATAAGCATCGATACCTGGGGCAGTTATCTGGGCTTCATACCACAGGTATAAATCTGACCAGGGAAGGTGTGGATTTGCAAGCAGCATGGCATTACCAGACGCTGAACGTTTCGGTGCGATCGCCCAACCATTAGAACCTGCAATAGACTCTTGTTTAGTAACACCCGCAACTTGTTCTGGACTGACTATAAATGTAAAATTAAGCACCCTTTGCAAGTGGGCTAGTACATCCTCTCCTTTTACTGGCAATACAACTTCAACAGAATCATCAATTTTATTCTTGTTTTCTTTAACGTAAGTATTGATACCTTCGGCAAAGGCATCCAAATAACTACGGAAAGATG
>JANNFJ010000907.1:0-14245 GCA_031379725.1 Calothrix sp. OTE_75_metabat_31 | reverse complement strand
AAAATAATTCGGCATTAATATTAAATGCCAAATTCGCCAGGAACAGTCCCACAGCAAACACTGCTAATCCGGCTAAAATCCTTCCAAAGACTACGACAATACCGCTAACTAATGCAGTAAGTGCTGGAATATTGAGAATATCAACTGCGGCAACAGTAGCAAACAATATGATACCCACGAGTACGATAATACCAACAATTTCTGATGGTGTGCGGGTTGCTGCGACTGGAACTGCATCTGGTTGTCTAGATGTCTCAAGTGGTGATTGTCTTGACCTTACCCTTGTTCTAAAACCGAGAACGGAAAAAATGTTATCAAAGCCAATACTCGTAAGAATATTGGTTACTAATTCTGCCACAAACTTAGCCAAGAAGTAAGCTGCAATTAATATAAATGCTGCTGTGAAAATCGCAGGGAGGGTATTAAGGACTTGTTGCAGCATTGCGATCGCAGGCACAGAAATCGCATCAATCCGCAAGGCATTAAGTGCTGCAATTGCGATGGGAATTAATATCAAAATATATACAACCGTACCGATAATTCCCGAAAGCGATTGCCCGTTAGTAGTTTGCCGCAAACCAAATCTAGCACCTAAGCGATCGCTCCCTGCTGATGCGAGCAAATTAGTAACAATCCTTCGCACCACAGTGGCTAGGAACCAACCAGCCGCAGCAATCAGCACCGCAGCTAAAATATTGGGCAGAATTGATAGAATTTGTGTAATTAAAGCCTGTACAGGTTGTAATGCTTGATTTAATTCCAGAGTATTCAGAACTGGCAACAGAAATAGTAAAAAGATCAACCAGTAAAGAGCATTACCAATCGTGTCAGCTAGAGACAATTGGTTTTGGTTAGGTGTTGTATCAACATTACTTTGCCCTAACCGCTCATCCAACCTCAAAGCGTGCAGTCCGCGTGTTGTTACTAATTTGACAATCGTTGCAACTACCCATGCGACACCAAACAAAATTGCCGCACCTATTAACCTTGGTATAAATGCAGTGATTTGATTGAGGAAAGTAGTAAGAGGTTGAGAAACTGCCTGCAAATTTAGTGCTTGCAAAACAGCGACTAAAGTAATTAGAACAATCACCCAAAAGACAAATTTTGAGATTAAATTCTCTACTTTGGGTAGCTCTCCCCGATCGGAGCGACCCATTAACCCAGCGGCAATCCGGTTATCTATAGTAGTACGGTTGAGTAGGGAGCGTACAATACCTGATACAACTGCTGCAATCAGTAAACCGACTAATAAAATTGCTAGTGCTGCAAGTAAATTTGGTAGAAAATTGACCAACTGGGCAATCATTCTTTCTACGTAATCCACCCCAGCCTCCAAAGCCTGTCCCGGTCGAACAGGTTGAACTTGATTAGAAGGTTGCGTTTGAGCGACGATTTGCTGCACTATGACAATCTTGCTGGTATCATGCAAAGCTGCGGTCATTAAAGGCCAAATTCCACTCATTTTATTTTAGTTAAAATTGAACATCATAGGAGAAAATCGAGAATTTACCCGAATCACCACAGAATTGAATGTCAATTACTTTACTAATAGAGGCATATCGATAGCATCTATCTATGAGTTGAGATTGAATTTTAGTTATACCTAAAGATTGATGAATTTTAAACATAAAAAACTAATATTATGTCAAAAATAAAAACCACTAACGTTAGCATATAAAGCAAATGCTAACGTCAACGGTACAATGGCGTGAATATAGCCAATTTTCGTAACTGCAATCTATCTTGCGTAGTATTTGTGAGCGAAGCCGTTTGATTCGCTCTCGACTAACTATTCTCTTCTTCTTCTTTCTCCACGGCTACATCTACTGTATTTTTGACAGTACTATTAACACCTGAAACCGTGTCCTTAACAACTTCCTTTGTACTGTTAACTGTATCATTAACATTTACAACAGTATTTTTAACTGTATTAACAGTACTTTTAACAGTATCGTTAACATTTACAGATGTATTCTTAATAATGTCTCCTACCTCATTTGTCGCGTTGCTAACACCAGAAGCAACAGTATTGATTGTATCTCCGAGTGTGTTTACGGTATAGTTGAAATTTTGGGCTGCATCTTTTACGAAGTTACTTATATTTTTTATCGTTTGGTTTAATTTTTCACCTATACCTTCAATCAGTAATGTACCTGCTACTGCACCTAAACTAGCACCAATCAGCGTTCCTAATGCGACTTTAGATAATTGATTATTGGTTTTACCATTATCTATTACATAATTATCGGGTTGCTCGTATTGTCCATCTATATCTTCATTATTCTGAGGTAACAACTGCTGGTTATCATAGATCATAGGTTTCTCTTTTGTAACTAAACTAGGGATTCAAGAACTAAAGATTATTTTGGGTAACGGGTGTAATTGTTATTGATAAAGGTAGTCTCTCAACTATTAAAATTGAGATAATAGCTTTTGTAACTAGCCTTTTAAAGAAGTAGTTGAGTTGGATAAATACACAAATACTGCTACTCATGTCCTAACAATTTTCGCAACACTTATGAATTTATCCACAATCCGCCCTCGGCTGTCAGTTATCTATTTTAAAGTGCCATCAATCAGATTGATTTCTTCTTCTAGCGAGCCTGCGTCAAAAGAACTTACTTGCACTCCAGTATCTGAAGGTGAAATATAAAGTGCCTTACTAGTATCTGTAGTCGCACTGGCTTCGTCAGTACCAAATGCTTGATAGTTTGCATTCATGCGGTCTTGGTATTGGCTACTCAAAGTCTCCGATGGCTGGGCATTTTGCGTGCCATACTTAAACGTATCAGTTGCATACTGAACCGACTGATTAGTACTCTGTGCCGTATTCTTTACTGCGTCCGCCCCAGTCTTAACAGCTTGGTTAACACCCTCAGCAGTATTTTGTACTGCGTCTGCTCCCGCTTTCACAGCTTGGTTAACACCCTGGGCAGCATTTTGTGCAGTATTCTGTACTGCATCCATTGCGCCTGCTGCTACTTGTGTAGCACCTTCTGCAACGCCTTTCACTGTATCCACTGCGCCCGTTGCTACTTGTGTAGCTACTTGTGTGGCACTTTCTGCAACGCCTTTCACTGTATCCACTGCGCCCGCTGCTACTTGTGTGGCACTTTCTGCAACGCCTTTTGCTGTATCCACTGCACCGCCGACAACAACTTGACTAGCTCCCTCAGCCACCGTCTTAACTGCATCTCCCACACCTTTAGCTGTGTGGAGCAGACCTTCGCCTATTGTCTTCGCGGCATTTCCTAGACCTTTAGTAGTGTGGCTAAAGCTCTGAGCAAGTCTTTTTCCTGCCCAAATACCAGCTAATGAACCCAATGTACCGCCGAGAAGTCCACCTATTAACGCTCTACTTAATGCATCACTTTTTTCTTTTTCGGATGGAGTAGGATTTGGTTGAGGTGTTGTTGTCCGAGTAGAATCATATCTAGGTATTTCAGTACCTAGATTTGGATTTACTGACCCACTGTAAGGTTGAGAAGGTTGACCGTAATTCATTCGATTGTAATATTCGGCATCAGTATTCATGCCGGGGCTTCTAGAACCAGCATAAGGCTGATTTTCTGTGCGATTTGCATTCTCACGTTGTTGGTCAAACCCCTGTTTACTTTCAACCATGATTTTTTAACTCCTTAAGTAAAAGCTCTTTCTTCATACTATTATTTTAAACCGAAAATATCATAGATTAACCTTTCTTTTGGTAGATAATTATATTTAATATATCCAACTTTAGCTGTAATTACATTTATTAAAAGTTCTCTATTTTTAATAATGAATTTGATTCTTATTAATTCAAATAAGCTACATGCAAATTTGAAACTAGAATATTGATTTTTACAAAGGTTTTAATTTAATTTTTTAGATTTTTTCAGGATTTTAGTTCACGGGTTTTTATTAATTGTAACCAGAAAACCTAAATTTACTAATCATATTAATACTTAATTAGGTTTTTAATTATTGAATAAAAAAAGCCTCTCGTTAGAGAGGCTACAGTTAAGAACTTATGAACCATGAAACTTTTAAACAAAAAAGTTACCCACTCTCACTGCGATCGCTCCAGCGATTGCAGAAGCTACCAAGGAGACAAAAGCAGTGTTAAATACCCACCAAGCAGCACCTGCAACAGCTTTTTTAGTTTCCACTGCTTGTTTTTGGGCTTGTTCTTTAACAGCATTGAGACGTTTTTGCGTTTCCTCCTGGATACGTTCGGCTTGATGTAAGACGCTATCCCTTGTGCCCTCAATTCGCTCAATAATTTTGTTAGCTTGTGCCTCGGAGATATCAGAACGCGAACTAAGGACAGCTACTAAAGTATCGCGGTCGAATTGACCAAGCCGTCCGCGTAAAGCTTCAAATCCGGCTTGCGGGTCGTCAAACAATTTGGCAAAGTCTTGTTGTATACCTTCGTAATTGAGTTCGGGACGTTCGAGTGAGTTGAGATAGTTACGAATGTTGCCAAAGACCCCATCAATTGCTGACTGCACTTTTTGCTGGATTTGTTGGAATTGTTCTACTACCGAGTTACGAACCGATTCGATTTGCTCGACAATACGGTTTGCTTCTTCTTCGGAAATATCCTCGCGTTGGGATAATAAAGCTACAATTGTCGAACGGTCAAATTTAGAAGCACGCTCGCTCAAAGAAGATACTCCTGCACGGGGAGAAGATAGCAACAATTGTAAATCCCGCTTAATACCTTCAGGGTTGAGTTCTTCTTTGTTAGTATTACTCAGGTATTTTTCCAGGCTCGCTTCAAAGTCCAAAGCCCCTTTAGTGGCGCGGTTTACCAAGCGTCGTGGTGCTTTGACAATGTTATTAATAGCTTCTTGTGCAGAGTCAATAGTGCGATTAACTTGCTCTTCGCTCAAGTCTCCCCGTTGAGATAATAGCTTAACAAGGGTTTCTTTATCAACTTGAGAAAGTCGTTCCCGTAGTGCATCAGCACCAGCTTTGGGGTCTTCAAGTAGTTTTTGCAAGTCTTGTTGGATACCTTCAGGGTTGAGTTCCTCCAAGTTGGTATTGCGGAGGTACTCAGCAATTGTACTAGTTGTTTTTTCGTACTGTTCTTTCGCTTTATCCGCTACTTGTTGGGGAGCTTGTAAAACGCGATCGCGTACTGATAGAAGGTTATCGATGGTTTGATTTACTTGTTCCTCGCTCAAATCCTGTCGCTGACTCAGCAATTTAACTAAAGTTTGGCGGTCAAACTGTGAAAATCTTCCCCGTAAAGCAGATAATCCGGCTTGAGGGTCTTCGAGCAATTTACCAAAATCGCGCTCGATACCTTCAGGATTGAGTTCTTCGAGATTAGTATTGCGGAGATAATCTTCGACACTTTGCCGTAATTGTGAAGCTTTTGCTTTAGCTTGCTCCTGGAGTTCGTTGGCTTTGTTTAAAACCGAGTCGCGGGTGCTTTCGAGTTGGCTAACAATATTGTTAACTTCCTCTTCGCTAACATCTTTACGTGTAGCAAGTAACTTCACCAAGGTGTCACGGTCAAATTCTTTGAAGCGTGCGCTTAACTCTTCAAACCCAACTTCTGGGTCTTCAAGTAGCTTCGTTAAATCTCGCTCAATCCCTTCGGGGTTAAGTTCTGCCTTTCCAGTCGAACGTAGATATTCTTCAATTTTCCGGAGGAGTCCTTGGGATTTTTCTTGTGCAGATGCTTGTTGCACCATTTCCAAAACTTCCGCACGGATACTTTCCATTTCTGCCGCTATTTCTGTAACCTTAGCTTCATTCAAATCGCCTCGCTGTTTTAGCAAGTTAGTAAAGTACTCCTGGTTCAGGTCTTCTAACTGGCGACGAACAGTACCGGGGTTTGCATTTGAGTCGTAAATGACTTCTTTGAATTCGTCTTTAATAGTAATAGGGTTGAAATGCCAAGGCAAAGAATCGAGAATATATTCTTCGACATCGGCTTTAACCGTATTATTGGGTAATGCTGGCAATTTTTGAGCTACAGTGCTGCCAAGCTGACTTGCCTGTTTAGTTGCTTGGTCTTTAAGCTTTTGCAGTTGTGAGGTAATTTTATCAACATCTACATTTGAAGCTTTTCCTACCAACTTTTGCAACTGACTTGTAACTTTATCTATATCTAAATTAGATAAGTCCACATTTTTGAGAACTGCTGGTAAAGCACTACCGACCCCAACTTCAATCGCTTGCTTAAGCAAACCATTATCTTGCTTACCATTTCCTCCTCCCACTGTAACTAATTCTTGGAGGCGTTGACCCAATTGCTCAGGTTTTAAATCTTCGGGACTCGCAGAAGAAAGAAATTTAATTACTTGCTCGGTCGGATTTTGCTGGTTTTTCTGATTAAAAACTTGCTTCCAAGCACCTTCAAGCTGGTCAGCAATGCCATTGATATCGGACTTAGAAAAATCTGTGCGACTGCTAATTAAATCAACAAAAGTTTGACGATTGATATTTTTTAACAAATCACTATCGCCTATAGATTCTAAATCCGCATCCTTAAGAAGTTTATCAAATTGACTGCGAATTTCCTTTACGTCTAGTGAAGGCAATTGTAAAGAGCCTAAAGAACTAGAAAGTGTATTTTTTATGCTATCGGGGTCAAAACCTGAAGTTAGCTCGCGTCGAACTGCGGCTGTAATTTCTTCAGCAGTAGAAACCATTTGCTGTTTTGCTGCATTCGCACCCAAAGCAGCAGTAGCTGTACCCATGATTCCTTGCATACCGCTGGATGCAGTACTAACAATTGAACCAACTAACGAACCTACAGTATTTGAACCGAACCACACGATCGCCGTAAAATACGCAGACCAGATGACTACACCGATTACTGCTCCTAAAAACGCGCTTTCAATCAAGCTAAGTTTCACTGCTAGGAAGCTAGCACCGAATAAAGCAATACTTGAAGTGACAAGTGCCCATAAGCCGACAGTGGTTTCAACTTTACGAACTGTACTACCCAGACTTTCTGACTCATCAGAATCAGAACCTGAGCCTGTTCCTAAAGCTGAAATACCTATAGCTACTGAGAGGTTTGTCAATAGTAATTGAAAGGCAAACGCCATCAATATACCTGCAAACAATGCCACTATAAATTTCGGACCCGAAAAAACCAGCGATGCTTCTTCTGGTGTTAATACTCCACCCGCTACCGGGATTTGAGCTAATTGCAAAGCAGTTAAAGCACTTTGAAACATACTATTATCCTTACTTTGAGCTTAAATGAAACAATGAAAGTACTTTGCACTCTAGGAAAATCCCTATTTTGCACGGGTAGTGCAAGTCGCAGAGGTTGAACGGGAAACCCACGCTACCTTTGCGACTGACCTGTTTGGAAGTATTAAAGAAAGCATTATGTAATGGTGCTTTCTTTAATTAAGCATTTAGATTTCTTACAAGGACTTATTTATGTCCACCAAACCACTTCGATGCGATACCATCGAAGTTGGTTGCCAAGGGCATCGCACCGAATGCTGCACCAACTAAAGGGTTACTAAGAAACTTAAAGATTCCTGGTTGCTCTGCCATTACATCTTGGAAGATATCAGGATGACTGTGATATGCAAACGAAGCAAGTTTGCTAACATCATCAGCACCCATACGGTTGGGGTTGTGTGTAGAAAGCCCCAACTGTTTTTCTAAATGCCGCTCGTCCAAATTTCTTTGCTTAAAATGCTTGAAGAAGGCACGAGCTACATCATCCCTTTCGTTTGGCTGAATTTGTGCTAGAGCCTTTTTGAGTTCCGGCTCCATCTGACTTGGAGAAATTTGCTCGTGATTCAAAGACTTACGAAACAATTGCTTCCGTTCTTCGTGTGATGAACGTTGAGCAAAATCATCAAAATTTTGGTAGCTTCCGGATTCGGAGACACCATCAAGAGATTCAACATTACCTTGAGCCAAATCGTTCATGATTTGACGTTTATATTGGTCGCTGCTAGACATATAATTTATCTCCTTTTTAACATTCAAATCAATTCAATTGCTCGGATGATGCTTATAAAAGAGCAATTATTTGTAGGCTATTTCATTTGACTGCGTATCATACTGTGCCGTCAAAATCAATTGTTTATCGGGTGCATAAACCAAAACACTTAAGTCTTGATTTGGAAAGTTTTTATGAAACCCTTGCACTAAAGATTTTGCTAAGGGTTTTACTTCTGTCGGACGAACTTTAGGTGTAATAACAACACCTAGCTTATTGTTGTCACGGACGTAAGCATCCTGAACAATTCCCTTAGCTGTTGTCGCAACCCAGCTACCAAAATCTTGACCTTTTACGGTGTTTCCACGCTCTAGTTGAGCATATTCGCCACTATAACTAATACCTGGTGGTAATTGGGTTATTGGCTGTTTTGCTTGCACCGTACCACTACAGGCAGCAGTAGTTGTTAATAAGAAAATTAAGGCAAACGCAGTTAAAATGCGGCGAAAATTTGGAATTATTCTCATTTAAACCTCCAATAAAATCACATTTATAGTCGCCAAATACTTACTGTTACTTCAAGTTCTTTTTGTTCCGATCGTTTTTATCGCTAATGGGTAGTCCATCAGTATCAACATCCAACTCTTCACGGCGAATAGTTTCTTGAGCTTGTACTGTTTCGTGGTCTACAACTTTTGAAACTCGGACTTCTTCTCGCACAAAAGCTTCTTTGTGGATATCAGCAACTTCTTCATAGATTTCCACATGTGCAACTTCACCCTCGCGGAAAGCTGTTGCATCGGGAGAAACTGTTTTGCCTGCATCCTTGGGAGTTACTCGCTCAATCACAACTCGCTCTTTATCAACCGGAACAGAAACGCGTGCGGTCTCAGTTTCAACGTGCTTACCAATTGCCACTTCCCCAGATTTACGACGCTGTGTGTTTGCAACTAAGCGTTCTTCGTAAAGTTTAATGGTTTGATCGTCATGGGTGCTAGTGTCGTATAAATCTGCGTCATGCGTGTAATTGTAGGTATCACGGTTGTAAGTTGGAGTATTACGTGCAACAGCCGCAGTTCCATCTACAACAGCCGCAGACGCTGCATTCAGTGGGGCTGATGCTTCCAGAGGTGCTGATGCCTCTACCGCTGGACGATATACTCCACGTACCTGTTCTTCATAGTCGTAATCAAGCGCCATCCCTTCTTTGTATTCTGGTAAATCTTCTGCCTGCTGTTTTGTCATGCTGACATATACGCGATCTGTTTTAGAATCCATTTTGCCACGACCAATGGGTAGCAATACTTTCTTACCAAAAACCCAGAAACCTACATCAACGATGAGATAGCGAAACTGTCCTTGGTCATCTACTAAGGCATCACTGACTGTACCAATTTTTTCTTCAGTTCCCTGAGTGTAAACACTCATACCTTTGATATCTTTGCCTGGAATCGTGCTGTGGTAGTCTGTATGAAAATCGCTAATTTTATGAAGTGGCATTGTTTTGCTCCTTTGTTCTACTTTCAATACAACATTAATAAAATAACTGCTTGTAATCATCTTTCTAAAGAATGAGTTACTTAGATTTTTTTGTTATCAGTTTTTTTGATTCATCTATGCTTACATAGCAATGTAAGGTATTATCAAACAATCCTGTAAGCTTTACTAGCAAGGAATTTCGCTATTTAATTTGGCAAAAGCGTGACTAGTTTCTAGCAAAAAAGTGTGACTAGTTTCTAGCATTAAATGTAAGTTATTAAAATTAGATTAGTAGTAAGAAAGTACTAAATGGCATTATGATATAGAATAAATTAAAAACTTTAAATCTTAATAAGTTATTAACCATATTAATGTTATTCAATGATACTTAATGTTTTTTAGTGTTTTTATATACTTATTAAAAGTATTCAAAAGACTATCTAACCTTAGAAAGAGAACACCTCATACGAATGATTGATGGAAAGCTGGCTTAAAAATGTCGCAATGGTGGTAACAACAAGAAAATTAAAGCTCAACTAACACAGCGAGCTTAGAAGCAAACGATAGTAGAAAAAGCGTAGAAAAAGCATTGTCACTGGAAATAAGGAGTAAAATCATGGAAACTCAAGTTAAACAACAAGAATATATTAACGATTCGGAAGCAGCGGTAGAATTGGAAAATTCTCTACCAGTTGCTCAAATTGAACAGGTATCTACCGACTTTAATAATCAAGCACAAAGAATTGGCAACCAAGTTTCTGATTTTTTGGCAGAGCTACCAGATAAAATTAGCAGATTTTATCAAGAGTATAAACTGCCAGTTATCAGCTTTGCCTTATTGGTTGCAGCGATAATCACGCTCCGAATCGGACTGGCAGTTTTAGGTGCAGTTAATGACCTTCCTTTCGTTAGACCTTTTTTCGAGTTGGTTGGTATGGGTTATACATTTTGGTTTACCTATCGCTACTTACTCAAAGGTACGACTCGCCAAGAATTGGCTGGAGACTTTAACTCAGCTAAAAAGCAAATTTTAGGCAGAACTACATCTGAATCTTCAAGCTAATTACAAAGGTTGCAGTAAGTAAAATCTACTCTAAAACCTGGTTGCAATAGTCTATGGTAAAAGTTCTGTAGCAACCCGTAGGGTAAGGTTCACAGAATCCGGGTTTCGTACTTATTTACCCGGATTCTAGTCCTCTGGTTCAGTCCAAAATAAATGAAACAAACTACTATTAGGTCTAATAGATTTGTGCTTTTATCGAAATACTCGTAGCCCTTAAGTCTGCGGTAATAATGCATTTTTTACAGTCATATTTAGAGGAGTAATAAGAGAACTTTATGACAAACGAAAAAGTCGCGTTAGTTACTGGAGCCTCATCCGGATTTGGACAGTTAACAGCAAATATGCTTGCTAAATCAGGGTATCGTGTTTTTGGTACTAGCCGTAAGGAGCATTCAGCTTCGTCGTCGGTTTCAATGTTGACACTGAATGTTAAATCGAACGAATCGGTTGAATCATGCATTAAACAGTTGCTCGACCAAACAAACCGCATTGACTTGCTGATTAATAATGCTGGACAAATACATGCCAGTATGATTGAGGAGACAAGTTTAGAGCAAGCTCAAGATGTTTTTGACACTAACTTATGGGGTGTTGTGCGCGTCACAAATGCTGTATTACCAACAATGAGGCAGCAACGAAGCGGACAGATTATTAATATGAGTTCCTTGGGTGGATTAATTGGTGCCCCTGGTCAAGGTTATTATTGTGCTAGTAAATTTGCACTTGAAGGTTATAGCGAAGCACTTAGCATCGAGCTAGACCCTTTCAATATCAAAGTGTCTTTAATTGAACCTGGGTATTTTAAAACCAATTTTAATCATGAGATGTTACAGTCTGGAAAGATTTATAGTGACTATGACAATGTGCGTGAAGTAATTCAGTCGTCAATAAGTGAGGCGATTGCACAGGGTGAAAATCCTGAAAAAGTTGCACGGTTGATTGTTTCTATTGCTCAAAATCCGACACCGCGATTGCGATATCGTGTTGGTAATGACGCGCAATGGATGCCTCGTTTGAGAGCAATACTACCAGATCGGCTGTTTCGGCTTGCTGCCCGTAAGCGTTTTAATATAGCATAATCTGATAGCTGTACCACTGAGCGCCATCAACGAAACAGAAGCATATAAACTAAATTGTTCTGTTGTTTGTCATTTTTTCATCATCGTCATTTAATAAGTGCCCATCTGCTAAAGCTTGGGCTTTTTCTATATCAATTGTATTAAATATTTTTGCCATCCAAGCTCGAATCAAAAGCAATGTTCCCAATACTAATAAGAGAATACATATAGCTAAAATCTGCTGCCAAGGAATTTCTAAAGCTCCACGAATAATTACTTCCCTAAGTACGGATACAATCGATACTTCTACTGCTACACCTACAGATATGCGCTGGTCTTGTAAATAGATAATTAAAAGCCTAAATATCTCTACTAATATCAGAATAAATAATATATCAGAAGTTACTTGTTCAAATTCAATCGGCACGATTAGGGAAACAAATAGGTCAAATAGCCTAATTACCATGACCCCAAACAGTCCAACAGATAAAACCACCACAATTGAATTTTGAACCGTTTCTAAAATTTTAACTATTTTATTCGTTTCCAAAAAGTTGGACATAGACACACATTACAGATAGCATATTAAATTTATCCGAGATACAATCAGCCTGTAATCGTCTGAAAGAGGTAATACTTGTATTACCTAAGTTAGATATTTTTGGTAATTGCGTTTATTCCCAGAATCTGAATTTATTCTTCAAGGCAAATGTTTTATCTTTAATAGAATAATCATAACAATTTCTCGCTTCTGTAGTCATAGCAATAGAGGGATGAATAGCACAGCATAAATAAGGATTACTTGAGTAAAAACGACATGTTTTACAAGGCAAATTATAATTAGCATTTGTTGAATCGCTCAAGCAATCATCTGATGTATTCCTCAGACTTTTTTACTTTGTTCTAATTTTGCCAAAGCCCCTCAATTTGATTGTAAGTTTCTTCAGAAGACAATTTTCCCGGAAACTAATGTAGAGACGCGAAATTATCCTGCAAGAACGCTTGTGCAAACACGTCTCTACGGTTCTTATGATGCTCAATAATCCTTAACATCAAGTTTATTGGCTCATAGTAAACACCTTAATAAGCACCTTCTTTGGCAAAGACAACCTTAACAGTCTGAAACAAGATTTGTAAATCTAGCCAAAGTGACCAATTTTCCATGTAGGTCATATCTAGGCGAATTACTTTTTCAAAATCAGTAACGTTAGAACGACCAGAAACTTGCCATAATCCTGTTACCCCAGGCAAAATTTCTTCACGAATAAAATGGTGTTCTGAAAACTTTTCTACGTCTCTTATTGGCAAAGGACGAGGACCAACTAAGCTCATTTCTCCAAACAAAACGTTGAATATTTGTGGTAATTCATCTAAACTGTAGCGGCGTAGAAATTTACCGAGTCCAGTGATCCGAGGGTCATCTTTCATCTTGAAGAGAACGCCATCTTTCATTTCATTACTTACTTCAAGTTGCTTTTGAAGTTGGTCTGCATTCGATACCATTGTGCGAAATTTCCATACCTTAAATTCTTTTCCGTGCAACCCAATGCGCGTTTGTTTATAGAAAATGGCACCAGGAGAATCGAATTTTATTAAGAGCGCTATTAGTAAATAGATTGGTGATGCAAGTAATATAAACAGAGCCGCAAAGCAAAAATCAAAACTGCGTTTTACCCAAAAGTCACTCCCTGTTATTGTTGGTGGTAAAAAGTTAAGTACAGGAATACCACCTAACATCTTTAATTCTAATTTTTGCTCGATAGCCTCTAACTCAATCGGCAAAATATGTAAGATAACACCTGCATTACGCAATTCCCAGTAAAGGAACATGCGGCTGTCGATCGACTGCCAAGAACAAACAAAAACCTCCGCTACATTTCGACTAGAAATTTCTCTTAATGTAGCCTCTAAGTTTGCTTTATTATCTGAAATTTGATTGACATTAGCCCAACCAACTAAGTTATAGCACTTTTCTCGCTCAATAAACTTAATAGCTTTTTCTCTATCTTCTGGACGAGAAATCAAGAATATTGGACAAGTTATTATACCTTGTTTACGAAATTTCATCACTGTAGAATCGATTGTAAATCTGCCAAGGCAGGTCAAAGAAACGCTCAAAAGCCAAGATGAGATAAAAACAGTAGGTGAAAGCGAGTAAGTTGATTGATAGAGAAAATCAAAACCCAGCATTAGAAAATAGGAGAATGAAATTGTTTTACTCAGGCTAAGGTAATCTCGGCGATTGTCTCCAGCTTTGTAGAGTCCTTGTAATGCTATTAAACTAATTTGAATTAGTAAAACAGGTAGCAGCAATGAAAAGTCTTGTTCTTTTTCCCAAGTGTAAAGCGAGCGTTCAGTGTATAACTCAGGTATTTTATATCCTAAAAATAAAGTAATTGCATCGAGTGAAAGGAGCGTTATTCTGCGAATCCAAAATATACCAATTCGCTTTCTTAATTGTGTTAAAGAAGGAGCGCGTAAGTCTAAATTGCTGTTGAATGATAAATCGTTTAAAAATGCCATAATGCTAACCCTGACAACAATTTGTTTGATGTAAAAATTGCCTTTTTTCTATACATTAATTTTATCAACTACGATGTGACAAACTTGTGACAATATTCAATATATCTTTTATATTTTTGCTTATATACACAACTCACCTGAAAAACAATCAAGCCGACTTCGCTAGGAAATCGGCTTAAACCTAAAACAATTATTTAGCTTTTTTATTTT
>JANNFJ010000870.1:0-2881 GCA_031379725.1 Calothrix sp. OTE_75_metabat_31 | reverse complement strand
GCGTCCAATGAACTAATAATAAATGTCCACCCGGTTCGAGTTTATCAATAATAAATTGCCGTGCTTTTTTCAAATCTTCCTTGCACCAGTAATAACCTACTTCCGAAATCAAAACTAAATCAAATATCTCATTCGGAAACTGTTCGGGAACGCGCATAATTTCAAAGCGGACATGGGGAAGGTGCTGACAGCGTTCTTTAGCTTGGTCTTGAGCTAATTTTGATACCTCTACCGAGAGTAAAGAATTGCACATTGGTGCTAATTTTTCAGTTAAAACGCCTATTGAACCGCCAATTTCCAAGCCTGATTTATATTTTTGTTTAGCTAAAGCTGAAATTGTATTAGTATATTTTTTAGCTTCGTATTCGCTCGTTTTAAACTGCCAAGGGTCGGGATTATTGCCATAAAGCGCTTCAAAATAACTTGGTGGCAACGAATTATTTTGTATTTCTAATGGTTTATGAGGTTTATAAATGTTGGCTGTATTCAAAGCTGTTAAAAAACTGTCAAAATCTTGGAAATCTTCGATAATATTTTCTACACCTACATTTTGTAAGGCTATTTTTTGTTCCTTCTCACCAACACCGACAAAGGGTAATTGTAATTGAATTGCGGTCAGAACATCCCAAATGCCGTCACCAATGTAAACAATTTTTTCAAAATCCGCTTCTTTGTAAGTTTCCTTTGCTCGTGATATGGCAGTTCTAACAATATCTTCACGAGAAATGCCGTCATCCGCAAACGCACTAGGAAACTGACTAGCTTCGATTTTAGCTGCCTGCAATTTTATCATCGCTGATGCACGCCATCCACCAGATGCGATCGCAATTACCCAATCTTGCGTTTGTGTTAGTTTCTGTAATATTAGATTTGCCCCAGGTACTTCTGTAATCGCCCTGTCCTGTGTCTTTAATAACTCAGTAAATCGCTGCTGAAGTTTAGATAATTCATCCGCAGTCGGAATACGTTGCAAACGCTCTTGGAATATCTGTAAAGTAATCCCAGAATCTGTAGTATGTCCGTAAGTAGCCCAATTTGTATTAACTTCTGCAATTTTAAATTCATCCGCAAATGCTTGAATAAAACACTCGCTATCAACATCTTTCGTTTGGATTAAAGTTCCATCGATATCAAAAATTGCTAGTTTCATTGGTGGAAATAGGAGTTTATCATAAACTTCTAATGGCTATATGTTTTTTACTTTAACATTATCGTAGCGACAAGGAGTAACTTGTGCGACCTGATAATTGAGATGAGCTAACCTAAACATAAACCTGAAGTCTTGGGAATAATAGCTTTGAGTCACTTTAACTACGATCTATGATTCCTTTACCTCTAAATACTCGCTGTTGGGCTGCATTGTGCCATTTAAGTGTAATTTTTTGGATCTTTTTCCTTTATCTATTCTTTCAGCTATTGCTTCCTTTTCTTGGAGCGATAGATATAGTCAAGATTAAATGTTTATTTAAGCCTTTTCCAGAATGTAAAGAAGAAGCTTTTTTCATTTTATTTCTAATGTTTTTTACTGAATTACTATTACTTTGGAGTCTGCCTTATATCAGTGTTTTAGTAGTAAAAATAATGTTACATGTAAAAGGAAAAACACATCCATTTATTAAAATTCATGCCAGAGAAGCTCTAGATTTTCAATTAAGATTAGCCAGTTTCGTAGGAATTTTTCATTTGGCTTGTATGTGTATATTATTAATTCTAACAAAACCTTATAAAGTCAGAGCTTTTGCAAGCACGATGTTTCTTATCCTGCTATTTGATTATTTCTTCTTTTCAGTTTTTGCCATACTTCAATTATTAGCAACATTAATTGCGGTATTTCATTCAATGAGAGGGCTTCTTTTTAAGTATTTAGATATAAAAAAAATGGACAGGAAAATTTTTTAGCAACAGCACAATTTTACAACATGAGACATAAAAATAATTATGAACATACTGGTTGCTAAGTATAGAATCACACGTCGCTTGTTCAATTTTTGAACAGATACGTAGGGTGCGTTACGCTGCCGCTAACGCATCGTACATACCTCAATACTGCTCGGTTAAGCCTTGTAGAGACGTTACATGTAACGTCTCTACAAGGGTTTCAGACTTTGCGATTTTCGCGCACCGAGCAGTATTGCTACATACCTAAAGTGTCTACCCATGCACACACGCGGTCATGCGGTATTCCTGAGCCTTACGGCGATATGCTTCTAGTGAGGATAGACTTTTAGCAACCATTTGGGCTTCCGTAAGTGTTTGAAAACTTAATGTTGCATCAATCTCACCAAACTCATATCAACCTTTCAACAGGTACAGGTATTTTACACCAAGACAAGGGCGCAATGCCTTGCGCCCCTACAGAATGTACCTCACCTGGTTGGGAACTGCTATATAAACTTCCCAAGGACGGGCAAAATTTGCCAGCATATCTGGTGTTAAACGAAACCCTTCTGGGTCGTCATCGATTAAATCGGTAATTTGCGAACGATAAGCTGATATTGCTTGCTGTTTTATCTCAACTACAGTACTAATATCCAATCGCCAACACTTTATTTTTTCAGATTCTATTATATTTCCCCTTTGTTGTTCATCCCAATCCCAAATTGGATATTCTATTATTTTCGGGTTGTGAGATAAGCTCGAAAGTGCTGTATTTATTAACTGCCAACTTCCCCGATGGTCGGGGTGTGGGTCATAACGCCAAGGTAAAAAGATAATTTGTGGGTTGATTTGTTTTAGATAAGTACAACAGCTAGTTATAGCGGTTTTATATTCTGTTGAAACTGACCCATCTTGCAAACCTAAAAATGTCACATTGCTAGCTGGTAATCCAAGTAATTCTAAAGCTGCCAGCGTTTCGCTTTCGAATCGGTGAGCGCCGCGC
>JANNFJ010000849.1:0-2157 GCA_031379725.1 Calothrix sp. OTE_75_metabat_31 | reverse complement strand
CCCGCTTGCGGGGAGGGGATTAAGGGGTGGGGTAAAATGACTGTGGGGTAAGCGTTTTAGCTTAAGTTGACACTAATGGATCTCCCCGCCCGCTATCTGTGTAAAATCAAACAGCCCCGGTTAAAAAAGAGGGATTGCGGAATCGTGTTTTTTTGCTTGACTCAAGGATTGAGAATTAACAGCCATTCCTTGTTACTGGAATTCCAAGCAGGTAAAGGAGTTTCCCCAACAACATAGGGCCCCCAGTAACGACGCGAACCATCTTGAGCAAACGCGACTAAAATATCCCCCTTCTCTAGCTTTAAACTACCTTTCGGAAGTGATAAAACCAGCCCCTTTTCATTGCCTTCTTGGGGTGCAAAGTCCCAATGTGCGGGGATATCATTGAGTGCGATACTATCTTGACCTTTGGCTTGACTGTGCCGCGATCGCAATGCCAAACGCACGGGTTGATTAGTTTGATTGCTCATCCGCAAAGCCCCGCTACCCGCTCCTTTTACCCCCGAAGCTTGGTAACTCAGTAATTTTGGCTTTTCGCTTGTTGTAATAGTAGAGGAATTTTCGGGAATTTCCACCTTGGATGTAGAAGCAACTTCGGTGGCTGTCGGCTCAAAGGAGACACTCACTTGATAGCATCCGGCAAACAGTCCCAGTATTCCTAAACAACCGATAGTTAAAAAGGTTTGACGATACTTTGGCAATCTCATATTAATAACAACTAGAAATAATATATTTGATGCAAAATTAAACCCGCATCAACTGGCTGACAAAAGCTTGGTATGTGGATGGAAAAAATAGCAATTTCACTTAATTAGACAGAACTTGTTTATAGGTAAAGTCCTTGTCTCAATCGTGACAGTCATACCACATAACCAAAAAAGTAATTGATTATTGAGCCTAGCCATCGTCAAGCCGCCATCTGTAGAAAAGGCGCAATTGTTGCCTGGGAACGCAAAGTATACTACCTTACTTCAAGGACAACATCAGGGGGGTAACCCCCTACGGCTTGCGATTAGGGAAGAAAATCGATTAAAAATGTACTGCGAGCAAAATCATTAATGCCCAAACTGGTTAAAATGTGTAAATTAGGATACCCACAACGTTTTCGGCTGGCACAGTAGTATTTAAGCGAGTGAAATTAAGCTTAATATCCTCGATGAGGAGGATACTTAATGATAATTCGATTTTCCCCAAAATATCCATAGGATGCAAAATACTCGTTTAAATAACCTTTTTGATGCTCTCACACGGCGGCTAGGGCAATGGTTAACCAACCCCTGGCGGCGCATATCGCTCGTAATTATTAGTTTTTTGTTTGGATTCTTCCTCGGAACTGCTGTGTCAACCACCGCAGGACAGAAAGCCGAACTCGATATCGTAGTAGCGGGGTTTTTGGTCGTGATAACTGAAGTAATAGGTAGAATATTTTACAGTCGCCGTATCGCGGTTGGTTCGATTTGGCTCGAATCGCTAAATATACTTAAAGTCGGTTTTATTTACAGTTTATTCATCGAAGCTTTTAAACTAGGGTCTTAAAACTCCCTAATCCCTACTTCTAACCATGACAATCTACCAAGAATTCGCGCATCAACTTATACAAAACCGTCAAAAACTCGGTCGTCCTGTAATTCAGGGAATTTTAGGGGGACAAGGGACAGGTAAAACGACATTGGCAAAAGCGCTGATATCGATTATTACAAAAATGGGGTATCGAGCAGCCACGTTATCGTTAGATGATTTGTATAAGACCTACTGCGATCGCATAGCACTACAGCAAAGCGACCCGCGTTTAATTTGGCGCGGGCCTCCAGGAACCCACGATGTTGACTTAGGCTTAACCACACTTGATGCAATTCGCAGTTCGCAAAACTCAGTGACAATTCCCCGTTTTGATAAATCAGCATATAGCGGTGCAGGGGACAGAACCACCCCCGAAATAGTCACTAATATCGATATTCTGCTATTTGAAGGTTGGTTTGTAGGCGTGCGCCCCATCGAACCTGCTACATTTGATACTGCTCCACCACCAATTATCACCGTCGAAGATAAAACTTTTGCCCGCGATATTAATCAGCAACTTAATAATTATCTACCATTATGGGAACGGCTGGATAGTTTAATTGTGCTGTATCCCCAAGATTACCGTTACTCGCTTGG
>JANNFJ010000844.1:0-9385 GCA_031379725.1 Calothrix sp. OTE_75_metabat_31 | reverse complement strand
GTACGATTAATGTACAAATTCCCAACTTCAAACTCATCCTGTGCTTGTTGAATATGTGAGGGAGTCCGAGAATATAACCCACCCGTCAAAGCGTAATTTGTACCGTTAGCAATTTGTAAAGCTTCGGAAAAATTCTTCGCTTTAATCACCGCAACAACAGGCCCAAAAATTTCCTGCTGGGCAATTATCCCATCTGGTGGAACATCCTTAAAAATAACCGGCCCTACATAATACCCATTATCGGGTGCGGACATCTCCAAAGCCAGGGTTGCTTCAGCCTTACCCTTTTCGATATACTCGCGGATACGGGACTGTGCATTGGCATCAATCACCGGGCCCACCTGAGTACTAGGTAACTGGGCATCTCCAACATTCAAAGATTTTGTTGCTTCCACAAACCGCTGTACAAAAGCATCATACACAGCTTCCACAACAATAACCCGCGAACAAGCCGAACATTTTTGTCCGCTGTAACCAAACGCAGATTGCACCGCACCGACAACAGCTTGGTCTAAATCTGCACTTTCATCAACAATCAAACCATTCTTGCCACCCATCTCGGCAATGACCCGCTTCATATGCCTTTGACCGAGTTTCAAGGTTGCCGCATCTGAGTAAATTCTACATCCCACCTCCTGCGAACCAGTAAAAGCAATCACATGGGTATCAACATGATTCACCAAATAGGCACCAACAACCGAACCTTTCCCAGGTAAATATTGAAAAACACCTTTGGGAATCCCCGCATCCACCAATATCTCCGTTAACTTGGCAGCAATTACCGAAGAAGTTTCCGCAGGTTTCAACATAGTTGAATTACCCGTCACCAACCCAGCCACCACCATCCCAGTTGCGATCGCAAAGGGGAAATTCCAAGGTGAAATCACCACCACCACCCCACGCGGTTGGTAAATATACCGATTAGTTTCGCCAGCTACATCATAAATATAACCTTCATTCAGCCGTTCCATTTCCGCCGCATAATAGCAACAAAAATCAATTGCCTCCGAAACCTCCGCATCGGCTTCCCGCAATGGCTTACCCACCTCCAACACAATCCAAGCAGAAAGTTCCGCCCGCCGCTTTTCCATCAACTCCCCAGCCCTTCTGAGGATATCCGCCCGCTGCTTTACTGATGTCTTTCGCCACAACTTAAAAGCATTCTTCGCAGCCTTCATTGCAGCTTCAGCTTGTTCAACACTAACTAACCCAACCTTCCCCACCACCTCACTAAAATTCGACGGATTCAACGAATCAATCTTATCTGGAGTATCCACATACTCCCCATCAATCAGCGGCAAATAAGTTTTCCCAAGTTCCTGACGCACCTGACCAAAACCCTCCCTTGCCAACCTCCGAATCTCCTCTCCCGCATAATCAGTATCAGCAACACCAACAAAAAGCGAGTGGGGAGACATGGGAGATGGGGAGGACGGGGGAGACGGGGGAGACATGGAAGACATCGAAGAAGTTTCTCTTCCTTGTCCCCCTTGTCCCCTGTCCCCTTTCGGAACCGGCACAGCAATCAACTCCTCAACCGGACGATTTTCCATATTTTGCCGTAAAAACGAACTATTCGCCGTATTCTCCAACAAACGTCGAATCAAATAAGCCATACCCGGCAGCAAATCCCCATAGGGACAATAAACCCTTACCCGATAACCCTTATCCACCAAACCCTTAGCCAGCTTATCCCCCATCCCATACAAAACCTGCATCTCAAAACAGCGACGAGGAACATTCAAACTTTGGGCAATTGCGATCGCACGCGCTTGCGACCTCACATTATGACTACCAATAGCGGCATATATATATTGATGATTCTCCAATAAAAGCTGCGTTATCGCCTCAAAATTAACATCCGTCGCTGCCTTATCGTTATACACTGGCTGTTGCCAATGCTTTTGCTGTGCCTTAATGGTTTCCTGGTCCCAATAGGCACCCTTTACCAAACGAATTGTAATCGGATAACCCCGCTCTTTCGCCCAAAATATTAATTCCCTCGCATCATTCTCACTGTCACGCAAATAAGCTTGTACCGTCATCCCTATATCAGTGCGGGTGCGAAACTCATCTTCGAGTAAAATTTTCTTAAGAATACTGAAAGTTATATCCTTATATGCATACTGTTCCATATCGAAATGGACTGCTGCATTATTTTCCTTCGCAACTCGTAAGAGAATGCGAACGCGATCGCTTACCTTTGCTTCACTACCAACCGCATCCAACGGATCAAACTGCGAATAAAACGCTGTCAACTTCACCGAAACTTGCACCTTCGGTATCAATTGCCCATCAGCCTCATCGATTAATGATACCGGAGTCCAATTCTTCGCAGCCGCGTTTAACTCTTGAATTAGCTCGATATACCGCTCTAAATACGACTGTGCCTCTACCTCAGTAATTACAGCTTCCCCTAGTAAATCTACGGTAAAAGCCATTTTCTGCTTGCGTAAATTCTCAATGGTTTTGAGAACCTGCTTAATATTTTCACCTGAAATATACTTATACGCTAAAGTCTCGGTCGCTTTAGAAACCGTCGTTGCTGCAACTTGACCCGGCATTGAATCGGGACTAGCGAAATTTAACAAACCCTTGAGTGCAGCAGGCAATTCGACTGACTCATTACCCAAATACTCTTGAAGGTGTGCGGCTATTTCCGATTTATTATGTAATGCAGGTAAGGTATCGATAAACCGAAAAAGCTGTACCCGTAAGTTAGGATTACTCATTGCCCAATCAAGCAGTTTATCATCCAAGCGCATTTGGTCGCGTAAATTGGCTAAAAATGACCGATTTTCTTGAGTAGCAGATAGAAGTTGTTTGGCTATTTCTTGGGTTTTAGCTTCGTAAGTGCTGTTCTTTGCTTGTAATACCACGCGATTGATGACTCCTTGTTTGAGGCAAGACTTTTTGTTAAACCCTATACTTCTATTTTGGCTTCTCCTTTCTCAGGAATCCACTTCTACTAAGAAATTTTACAAATATGTAATGGATGCACTTTGAGTCGGATTTGTTATGTAAATAATACAAAGGTACTCCTTGAGAACCCGGTATCTTGGAGATACTGCGTTTCTTTATTACCTTCAAAACAATAAAACTTACGTAACAGCGACAATTGACTGACCACGGAGACACGGAGTCCACAGAGTAAATAGGGGGTTTGGGAGAGTTTTTGCGTAAGTCCGAAAAAGGAAGAAGGGAAAGTTATTAATTTGGGAGAATATAAATATGAATAATTTTTGTTAATAAAAACTGGGCAGTGTTTAGATATGTAGGTTACCAATATTGTTTAATTTTGTAATTTTTTTAGTCATCGGGTTTGCTAAATTACATATTGCTATTTTCATTTCTAAGGAGTTTCGTAAAATCAGAAACGTAACAAGTATAAAATAAATTTCCTAGATGATGACTCAACTCTTGGATGCACGCTACCAGATTGTTCAATTATTGGGTACGAATGCAGTTGAGGAAAGTTATCTTGCGGAAGATACTAATAACCTTGGCTTAGGATATTGCTCAATCAAAAAATTAAAACTTTTGAATCCTAGCGAACAAACGATAAATAATGCAAGGCAGTTATTTATCAGTGAAGCTGATAAATTACGTCAACTAGCTCAATCGCATAGCCAAATCCAGAAGCTGTTTGCCTATTTTGAAGCCGATAAAGAGTTTTATTTAGCGCAAGAGTATGTAGTGGGAAATCCTTTAAACGAAGAAATTTTTATTGGTAAGCCAATCAATCAAAATCGGGTTATTGATATCTTATTAGATGTTCTAGAAATCCTCGCTTTTACCCATAGTCGGGGAGTTGTGCATGGTAATATTAAGCTGACAAATATCATTCGACGCGACTCAGATGGGAAGTTAGTATTAGTTGACTTTAAGAATGGAAAACAAGCGATTGTTCGCCACTTTAAGACTCCTGAGTATGTACCGATAGAACAATTACACGGTAAGTCTCACCCTAATAGTGATATTTACGCTTTAGGCATAATTGCAATTGCGGCATTAACAGGTTTACCCGTTCATCAAATTGTCGGTGATAATAGTCCTAAAAATTTGTTTACGGGTGAAATAGTTTGGCGTAAGTACAGCAAATCAGTTAGCGCCAAACTAGGACAGATTATCAATAAAATGGTACGCTTGGATTACCGTCAGCGCTATCAAACTGCCACAAATGTACTAATTGATTTAAAAAACCTCAAAAATCCCCAATATAAATATCAAGTCGAAAATTGGCAAAAAATAAAATTTATTTTAACTGCAGGATTTGCAAGTTCTCTGGTGGCTGGAATATTTGCTTGGATGCAAGTTAATCCAGGAGATATTGACCATGCGAAAGCATTTTACGAACAGGGTTTAGTTAATTACCAACAAACCAAATATCAGGATGCGATTAAAAAATTTAGTGAAGCAATCCAAGTCAATCCGAATTTTGCCCAAGCATATAATCAACGTGGTAATGCTTACTATCGCTTAAGCAATTATCAAAAATCGCAAGCCGACTCTAGCGAGGCAATTCGATTAAACCCCCAGGATGTAAATGCTTATTACGACCGGGGTTTTAGTTTATACACATTAGGTAATTATAACGGTGCGATCGCAGACTATAATCAAGCGATTCAACTCAATCCCAGTAGTGCGAATTTTTATTATGCAAGGGGACTAGCGCGGTCTAAAATCAAAGAAAGGCAAGGTGCTATCGAAGATTTGAATAAAGCTCTGAAAATTAATCCCCAGTATGCCGAAGCGTACCTCGAACGGGGTACAATATACCGCAAGCAAGGTTTGAAACTCCAAGCTGTCAAAGATTTGGATGAAGCTGTAGCCTTACAACCCGAAAACCCTGAATTTTACTATCAGCGCGGATTAGCAAACTACAAACTTAACCAAAAGCACGCTGCCAGAAAAGACTTTACCAAAGTTCTCGAACTCAATCCGAATCATATCCAAGCATACCTGAATCGGGCTGATGTCTACAGCGATTTAACTGACCCACGCAAGGCATACGCAGATTTAAATCAAGCTTTGCTACTCAATCCCAAGTACGCCGATACGTATATTCACTGGGGAAATTTTCGGTTGAAGCAGAATGACGTAAATGGTGCTATTGATGAGTTTAACAAAGCGATCGCACTAGAACCCAAAAATCCATCTGCATACAATTTCCGAGGTAATGCTTTCCTGGAAAAAGGAGACTATAAGAACGCTATCAGCGATTATTCTAAAGTGATCGCAATCAACCCCGATTATGCCTCAGCTTACTATAATCGCGGTCTTGTCCGCATCGACTTGGGCAAAGTACCTGAAGCTACCGAAGACCTTGAGAAAGCTGCACAATTCTTTCAAGATAGAGGTGAAGAAAACAGCTACAACGATGCAATGGCAAAGTTAAAGGCAATTCAACCAGGTAGGTAGTAATACTAAAAGTCCACATCAAAAGCAGACTCACCTCCTGGAATAAAAACGGAGGGAGTATGCTTTTAGGTAATAATTATTATTTAATATATCAAACAATCAATTCGTCACTATACTGAAACAGTATTTAGGTGCAATGGGTGACCTACTTATCGCTATAGTGGGCAATCAGATATATAATAGATATCGCTAGGATAATAGCAAGGATTTAGGAAGAAAAAAATTGTCCCCCTGACTTCTAAATTATATAGGAGGCAATATGACTATCGCTCATGCCACAGATACCGAACCACTTTTACTCAACGTCCGCAGCAAATATCTCCACGTCACTCCAGAACAGTTCTCAAGGTTGTGCCAAGATAATCCAGATTTGCGCCTTGAATTAAGTAATAAGGGAGAATTAATTGTCATGGCACCCACATTTGGAGAAAGTGGAGAGAAGAATGGGAATTTGTTCGGTCGAGTTTGGGCTTGGAACGAACAAACCGAATTAGGAAAAACCTTCGACTCTTCCACCGGGTACGATTTCTCTACAATTGGTGGGGGGAAACTTTCTCCTGATGTTTCTTGGATTGAAAACTCTCGGTTACAAGGTGTTTCGCTCAAGCAATTTATTCCAGTAGTGCCTGATTTTCTAATTGAGCTACGTTCCGCTACTGACAGTTTAAAGGATTTGCGCTCCAAAATGCTTGAATATCAACGACTGGGAGTACGGCTAGGACTGTTGATTAATCCTCAAGACAAACAGGTTGAGATTTATCGCTTAGGTCGAGCAGTAGAAACCCTGGAATCACCTATATCAGTGAGTTGTGAGGATGTGTTGCCTGGATTTGTACTCAGCCTTAAGAAGATTTTGTAATGTAATACCGAAGAAAGAAGAAAGTTAGTCACACAAATATTTAGGACTTGCAATTAAATAAATACCCCAAATGTTATGCTTAGATTTGGACTCTAGTACAGTCTTGCTTCGTTCTAGGCATAAACAAAATCCCCTACGGATGGTTTAATACTCATCCACAGGAGAAATTTTATAACTTTTTTATACCTCCATAAGAATGTTAAAGTATATTTTTATACTATTCAACAGTGACAGATTTTGCCAAATTTCTCGGCTGGTCTACGTCTAAGCCGCGTCTTGCGGCAATATGATACGCTAGTAATTGCAGTGGAATTACTGTCAGTATTGGTGACAATAATTCATCAACATTAGCAATGGGAAGCAAATCGTTAAATATCTCCCCTGCTTCACCATCTTCAATTGGTGTCACCCCAATCAACCGTGAATCTCTAGCTTTAGCTTCCTGAGAATTGGAAATTACCTTTTCGTAGACGCTACCAGGTACGGCAATCGACACTACAGGCACTTTCGCATCTAACAGCGCAATCGGACCGTGTTTCATTTCCCCTGCTGGGTAGCCTTCGGCATGGATATAGCTGATTTCTTTGAGTTTCAATGCCCCTTCCAACGCAATGGGGAAGTTGATACCACGTCCCAAAAAGATGAAATCTGTAGTTTCGGCAAAGTCGTGCGCTAGCTGTTCGGTAAGTTTTTCCTGTTTATCTAATGTTGCTTCGATTTCTTTGGGAATATGTCGCAACCCGTTAATTATGTCTTCCAATTTTTCTAGCGAAATAGTTTGCCGCAGATACGCTATATCCAAAGCTAAAGCGTAAAATGCCATTAATTGGGCAATGAAGGTTTTTGTTGCTGCGACACCAATTTCGATTCCCGCTAGGGTATTAATAATATTGGGAATCATATGCCCCAGGGTACTTTCAGGACGGTTGGTAATCCCCAATAATCGGGCTTGGTATTTTGCTTCACGTCCTTGACGACGCTCTTTTTCCATTGCCAACGCTGCGAGAGTATCGGCAGTTTCCCCCGATTGGGTGACACCGATAGTTAAACTATTTGCGGTGATGGGTGCAGGTGCATACCGATATTCGGAAGCGTAATGCACTTGGGTGGGGATGCCTGCTAACTGTTCGAGTAAGTATTTACCCACGAGGGCAGCGTGCCAGCTAGTACCGCAAGCTACAATTTGAATTTGTTCTAAATCGGCGTATAAGTCTATTGGGATGCCGAGAGTAATGGGAGATTGGGTGTTATTGGCGGCACTCCAACTAGTATCAAAATATGCATCTAACGAGGCACGCACTACTCCCGGTTGCTCGTAGATTTCTTTGAGCATGAAGTGCTTGAATCCTTGCTTTTCCACCATTGTGGGACTCAAGTTGAGCAAACGAGGCTGTTTTTTGAGCCTTTTTCCGGCAAAGTTATAAATTTCCACACCCAAGGGAGTCAACCTTGCCATTTCTTCGTTTTCAAGCGGTAGGACTGCACGAGTATAGGCAACAATTGCAGGAGTGTCGGAAGCGCAGAAAAATTCCCCTTGTCCAAAGCCAATTACTATAGGTGCTTTTTGACGAACTACAATTATTTCATCGGGGAAGTCAGCAGAAATAACTGCTAAAGCAAATGCCCCTTCTAATTGAGCAATCGCTTTGCGTACTGCCTCGAAAAAGGGTGAGTCGGATTCATCCAGGGCAATTTCTTCTTGCAGGAATCTCGAAATTAGATGGGGGATAACTTCGGTGTCGGTTTCCGAAAGAAATTCAACACCAGATAATTTGAGCTTGTCGCGTAAATCTCGATAATTTTCAATAATCCCATTTTGTACCACCGCTACCCGGTTCGACCCATCCATGTGGGGATGGGCATTACGTTCTTCAGGTTTACCGTGGGTTGCCCATCGGGTATGACCAATACCTATTTGTGCCGGAGTTTCTAACGATTCTAACTTCGCGCGTAAGTTGTGTAACTTGCCTTTTGCCCGGACGCAATTAGTTTCACCTTCCCAAATCGTAGCGATTCCCGCAGAATCATAACCCCGATATTCCAGTTTTTCTAATCCCGCGAGTAAAATCTCTGTAGCCGCTTGAGTACCAATATAACCAACAATTCCGCACATTGCTCACACCACTCCGTTCTCAGGATGATTTTAGTAAGTACTTTTCGTTATAATAGCGCCTAGTCTTTGTCGCCTACGTCGCATTGCGTTAATTCGTTTCTTCAAGTTACCCAATTAAGACTGTTCTGAGAATTGTTAATACTTTACATAAATTTTATTTTAATGTGACAGAAGCTAACAATCGACCAAATTAAGGCATGAGGAGTAAGAGTAATTACCACGGAGACACAGAGTACGCAGAGGAAGAGAATTTTGGAGAGGTGAGTTGATTCGTTCGTAGTGGTTTATGTCATTAATTTTGACTAGTCGAGAGGCCCAGAATCCCATCAAAATTAATCACAAATAAAAGGAGCGTACAATGCTCCTTCTGTCAAGATTCAGTGTTATGTTTTTTTTGACATTTGCACTTAAAAATAATCGCTTGTAAATGGATGGCAAGTACCCACAACTGTATATAAAGACTATATATAGATATGGGACATTGCCACAGAAAGCGATGTTAAAAGTGCTTGGGTATAGGACTTTTAGTTATGACTGACAGCGAAATTTAAGGAAATTTCTAGTAAGCCAGACCCATACTGCGAGTGGTTTCGGCACCCAAGTAAACCCGGATGCTCAAAAAGTCGGTAGGACAAGCGGTTTCACAGCGCTTGCAACCTACGCAATCTTCGGTACGGGGTGAAGAGGCAATTTGAGCGGCTCTACAGCCATCCCAAGGCACCATTTCGAGTACGTCTGTAGGGCAAGCTCGGACGCACTGAGTGCAACCAATGCAGGTATCGTAAATTTTAACGGTATGAGACATTCAAAAAGCCTCCTCTCTAGGAACTTTATGTGTGAAAGAATGATTAATCAAGGGCTAGTTTACCTTAGAGCCAAACCTTAATAAGCAAAAGGCTACATAACTTTAAATTAGGGTGTAGGGTGTGGGGACAAGGGGGACAAGGGGGACAAGGGGGATAAGGGAGACAAAGGAAAAATACTTCTCCCCC
>JANNFJ010000746.1:0-1604 GCA_031379725.1 Calothrix sp. OTE_75_metabat_31 | reverse complement strand
CAAACCCTCTTAACTCTGTGTCACGCCAGACGCTACAACGGGGGGAACCCCCGCACGCAACTGGCTCCGCAACGCGCTGGCTCCTCTGTGTCTGGAGTGGTCTATTATTTCGTAGCTTTTGCGTAAGTCCTGATTATTTATAGTACTTACCCCGGATTTCTCACAAGTGAGAAATCCGGGTTCTGGGTTGGCGCAGCCTGCTAGGAGTATAAAAATCAAATATTAGTCCTATATATGCTAAAACTAAGCGAGAATATTTAATATCACCGTATGAAAATCAAACCGCACAATGGAACAATTAGAACGTCTTATCAAAATGGCGGAAGATGAACTTACTGAGTATAGTACCGATGCTCGAAAAATTGAAAAATTGCGGCGAAAAATTGGTTTATCTGTACCAATAGCGCAGCAACGACAAGCAAAACAGGATTTATTACTCCAGATTCCATCAGGGGGAATCAATAAAATTATCCTCGAACAACGGCAAAGTGTCGCTTTACCGTTTTGGGGTATTGCTGGTTTGGGTTTGTTACTAGGAATTTCCATGAATCAACCAATTGCCCTAGTTGCTGCGGTTGCTGGAACCGTAGTGGCAATTAGGATTCAGAAATTGGGCTGGCAGTTGGAGGCCAAGCGGATTTTATTGCAAACTTTGGAAGATATTGAAGCACGTACTAATCAGCCAAAGTAAAGTATTCGTGATTCGCAGTTAAATGAAGTATCCAACTTACACGCATTATTTGCCTCGAATATTTCAACGTGACATTGCTCCCGTTTTGAGATAGTAGTTTTCTTTATGGCAAAGAATGCGCCTTTACTGTTAAAACAAAAGTATTACTATACAAATTAGTTAGAGGTACAAATTATGAACATCCAACTAAAACCCGAACACGAGCAATTTATTATAGCCCAAATTGCTACAGGTAAATATGCAAAACCGGAGGAAGTAATTGATATAGCATTTCGACTGCTAGAAAAATTAAATTCTGAGTATACCCAATGGATAGAGGAAACCCGTCAGAAAGTCGATGTCGCTATTGCAGAACTTGAACGAGGGGAAGGTTTAGATGGTGAGACTGTTGTAATGGATATACTTGAAAGATTCCGTCATGCGCGTGAAGTATAGTAATGACTATGTATATAATTGCACCATCTGCAAGTAAAGATTTAAATCAAATTGCTGATTACTTTCTTGCACGTAACCTAGAAGCAGGGGAAAAACTGTTTAGACAATTTAATAAAAAGTGCCAAAACTTGGCGAATTTTCCCAACATTGGACGTAGTTATGCTCATATTAGACCTTCATTACGTGGCTTACCACTGGACGGATATATTATTATCTACCAGATAACTGAATGATGGTGTTGAAATTTTACGAGTAATTAGCGGTCGTCAAAATTTAGAATCGTTATTTGCATTGGATGATGAATAAAGAATCGAAATCCTAATTGCTCCATAATGACTACTCTAGTCAACTTAATTTTTAAGGTGCGTAACGCTACGCTTTTACACACCCTACATGCTATTTAACTGACGCACTTGGTTGTCGGCAACTCAACTGTATCTTAAATAAATATGGTGGTTCCTGTTTTATTTCCGATGCA
>JANNFJ010000695.1:0-6945 GCA_031379725.1 Calothrix sp. OTE_75_metabat_31 | reverse complement strand
CCGCTAAGGCGGAACCCGCAGGGTAATTTCGCGTCTCTAAATTCCTCAAAACTTTTGACACAGACCATTAGTAATACTGCACTTCTTCACTAATCGCAGCTTCGTAATATACCTGGAATTTATCTTTTGGACTTTCGTGAGCGTTCGTACTCTGGGGAACTTGGTGCATACTGTTTTGCATTGACTGCATCCGCTCCATCATTTCTCGTAACTGCCTTTGTAACTCTTCAAACTCCTGTGGCGTTACAGTGGTTTTCGCTTGAGGTATACTTACTGTCCCTGTGTGGCTTGGAGTCTGTGCTTGACCGTAGCCAACAAAAGTCTGAGCTGATGCAGTGTGCGATGTTGCCGCTACCAGGGGTTGAGTTACAACTGCTGGTAAAGCTCTTTGATTCGCAGCTTGGTCAAAAGGTACTTCATCGTTTAAAAAACTAGTAAGTCCCGATACTTGAAGCCGAGTATCTGACAGTTTGAATTCTTTGATCAGCTTATCTTTTTGTGCTAAATTTTCTTCTAGTGTAGATAATTGTTGCTCAATTTGCGAAGATTTACGCTCGGAGCTTTTCCACCCACACATAGCAGCTACAGCAATACCAGTCCCCAAGCTCAAAGCCGTTACTATCACTACATAGGGAGGAGCAACATCTCTTAATCTACCGTCAAGAACCGGTTCGTCTTCAAATCGAATGTTGATCGGTTTGTCACCTAGCACCGCTAAAGGGAAACTTAATGCTGAAAAAACAGATAAGGCAGTTATGACTGGTGGTAAAACAAATTTTCCTAGCGCTGATAAGCTCATATTAAATTTAGGTGGATTTCCTAATCAAAAAGTATACGTCGGTTCGATCGTAGCCTCAGTATGCCAATCGTCAAAAATATCTATTTTTTGTTCCTGGCCTTCAGTGAATATATTTACTGAGTTAACATCCAATCTTAGTCTCTTAATTTTTTGTTTTCAAGACACAAACCATAAAGAGAAGCTGCCATTAATTAAATTTTCTGTGAATATGACAATATCGAGAATGTATAAAATAGGAAAAATGTTTTTAGCCAATATATCTGTAATATCACTGGATTCTGACAGCATCCTTAGTCAAATCTTTAAAATAGTAAGTGCTATATAAATTAAGCCTCAAGCTTCTTTATATTTGATTTTTTTTGTATTTAGTTAACAAAGATAATAACTAAAAAATACAAACAATTACGTATTTACTCGGTAATCAATCTAAAATTTTTAGTAATTTACTAATATCGAATTAGACTAATCTCGGTTATTAAATTTCCATAGGTACGTAATATTACAGCGAAAAACATAAATTATAAATTTTTGTTAATTATTTTAAATGTATTTTGATGATAAATCATCTTCCCAACATCCAAAAAATTGGGAATCATAAGACTAGTATTTCATGTCAAAAGTTTTGATGGTATGCCGACAGATCATGGCTTCCCGCCTGACCTAGCACACCTTTGATACCTATGCTACAAACCCCTCAGAAGAAAGGTCTCTACATCATTTCCACGCCGATTACAATATAAATTTCTTTTTGCACCTTGATATTGCCAAGAAAAATGGTATATTAGTAAATCTAGTAGTGTGTGTACATTGTAAACAGTTTTTTTGGAACTCAACAGTGGCGAATAATAAGTCAGCTATCAAACGTGCCCTAATCGCAGAACGCAATCGATTGCGTAACAAAGCTTATAAATCAGCAGTGAAAACTCTGATGAAGAAATACTACGTAGCAGTGGAAGCCTATGCTGCAAATCCCGATCCAGAAACCGAGAAAGCAGTGGCTGAGTCAATGTCGAATGCTTACAGCAAGATAGATAAAGCTGTGAAGCGCGGCGTTCTTCACTCGAACAACGGTGCTAGAAAAAAATCGAAACTAGCACAAAAGCTCAAACCATTACAGCAAAACGCAACCGCAACTGCTTAGACATTACCGGAGATCGCATTGGTAAGTATTGAAATTACTGCCGAATCACAATGACTAAGTAACTAAATTTTAAGAAAATGCAGCTAATTGATACCCACGTTCACCTCAACTTTGAGGTTTTCCAGCAAGATTTAGCAGCAGTGCGATCGCGGTGGCAGGAGGCAGGAGTAGTTCGTCTAGTCCATTCTTGTGTTGAGCCATCGGAGTTTGCCAGTATCCAAGCGATCGCTCACCAAATACCCGAATTGAGTTATGCGATTGGATTGCATCCGCTTGATGCAGACCAATGGGACGATCAAATAGCCTCGTCGATATTATCTTTAGCAAATTCTGACTCTAAAGTAGTGGCGATCGGGGAAATGGGGCTGGATTTGTGTAAAGCAGATAACATCTCTCAACAAATGATCGCGTTTGAGGCACAACTAGCTTTAGCAGCGGATCTGAATTTACCAGTAATTATTCATTGCCGTGATGCTGCTGTGCAACTGCGAGAAGTTCTGGAAAAATGGAAAAACCTCAAAGGTGAGCGAATCCGGGGGGTAATGCATTGTTGGGGTGGAGACCCTGAAGAAACCCAATGGTTCTTAGATTTGGGGTTTTATGTGAGTTTTAGCGGTACTGTTACTTTCAAAAATGCGAAAGCAATTCACGCAAGTGCGGTAATGGTGAGTAGCGATCGCATTCTCATCGAAACCGATTGCCCGTTTTTAACTCCCGTTCCCAAACGTGGCGAACGGCGTAACGAACCCGCGTATGTTCGGTATGTAGCAGACCATGTAGCCAATTTGCGCGGAGAAACGGTCGAAGCGATCGCCGCGCAAACAACCCAAAATGCCTGTAAGCTATTTGGACTAACACTTTAAAGCCAATTTAGGCGCAGAAAAATCAGTCAGATTAAAAAAAAATTCGGGGGAGCAAAAAGATGCTAAGATTATTTCCTCCAAAAACGTTTCCTTGCGTCATAATGGTTAGGAAAGCAGTTTTAGGTTTTTTGTCTTTAATTTGAAAGGATTACCCCCGCCCCAATCAATGGCAGTGCCAGGAGTAAGCAGATGATATTAGCTGCGATTATTCTCTTAAAATTTAGTTTAACTCAGACTTAGAAGTGATTTAGCGACTTGAAATACAACTGCGTACCTAAAATTTTAATATTAATCCTTCGCTCGTGACTAAATATATTCGCCCAAAAAAAGTTATTATTGAGAATCGTCAATTTCCTAAGCATTTAATTGTATCCAGATAAAATCTTATTTTCAAGTATAAAACTTATATTTCTGTGGCAATTGACAATAAACAACTGCGGCAGTCAAACAATGCGATGAATGGGAGGGGAAGTGAGCAAAGCACAAAAAATGCAAGTGATAGGCTGTCTACTCAAAAAAATCCAGCGAAAAGCTAATTATTGGTTGTATTCGCCTTTTGTTCGGGTAATTATACCCTTGCAAAAGTTGCTATGCTCCCGGCGGAATAGCCGAATCGGTCCATATAAGCTAATCGGGCTTTTCGCAATTGAGTTGTCACCAAGCGAAGCAACGGGGATATTAGCTCACAGTTACTATTGCTCAAAATAGTGTTGCTCAAATTTAACCAGGTTGACTAAAGGTAGAGGCATGACTAACGAATCGATAATGGAACCCGCCTTTCTGCTGCCCGACTTAATCGAAATTCAGCGAGCAAGTTTCCGCTGGTTTTTGGAAGAAGGGTTGATAGAAGAACTAAACTCATTTAGCCCTATTACAGACTATACCGGCAAGCTCGAATTGCACTTCTTGGGTAACAAATACAAGATGAAGGAACCCAAGTACAACGTCGATGAAGCCAAGCGACGGGATAGTACTTATGCGGTGCAAATGTATGTACCAACGCGCCTGATTAACAAAGAAACGGGTGAGATCAAAGAGCAAGATGTATTTATTGGGGACTTGCCTTTGATGACCGACCGAGGCACATTTATTATTAATGGAGCCGAGCGCGTCATCGTTAATCAAATTGTGCGATCGCCTGGAGTTTACTACAAGTCCGAAATTGACAAAAACGGACGTAGAACCTATTCAGCGAGCTTAATTCCCAACCGAGGAGCCTGGTTGAAGTTTGAGACCGACCGGAACGACTTAGTTTGGGTGCGTATCGACAAAACCCGTAAATTGAGCGCTCAAGTACTGCTCAAGGCTCTTGGCTTGTCGGATAACGAAATATTCGATGCCCTTCGTCACCCCGAATATTTCCAAAAAACAATCGAAAAAGAAGGGCAATTTTCAGAAGAAGAAGCATTGATGGAGTTGTACCGTAAACTTCGTCCCGGTGAGCCACCAACGGTTTTAGGTGGACAACAATTATTAGACTCGCGCTTCTTTGACTGTAAACGCTACGACTTAGGTCGAGTTGGTAGATACAAGCTCAACAAAAAATTGCGCCTGACTGTACCTGAACCAGTGCGCGTATTGACTCCCACTGACATTTTAGCAGCAGTCGATTACCTAATCAACCTTGAATTTGACATTGGTAACACTGATGACATCGACCACTTAGGTAACCGTCGCGTGCGAAGCGTTGGTGAATTGCTGCAAAACCAAGTTCGGGTGGGACTAAATCGCTTAGAGCGGATTATTCGGGAACGGATGACAGTATCTGATGCCGAAGTATTAACCCCTGCTTCATTGGTTAACCCTAAACCCTTAGTAGCAGCTATCAAAGAATTTTTCGGTTCAAGCCAACTGTCACAGTTCATGGATCAAACCAACCCCCTAGCAGAATTGACACACAAGCGTCGTCTTTCTGCCCTTGGTCCGGGTGGTTTAACCCGCGAACGTGCCGGATTTGCAGTGCGGGACATTCACCCATCGCACTATGGACGTATTTGCCCAATCGAAACACCAGAAGGCCCCAACGCGGGTTTGATAGGTTCCTTGGCAACCCATGCGCGAGTTAATCAATACGGCTTTTTAGAAACTCCTTACCGTCAAGTCGAAAACGCCAAAGTCCGACTCGACCTGCCCGTAATTTACATGACTGCTGACGAAGAAGATGACCTACGGGTTGCAGCAGGCGATGCGATGACTGACGAAAACGGCTACTTGATGGGACAAGTACCAATCCGCTACCGTCAAGAATTCTCCACCACAACACCCGAACAGGTGGACTGCGTGGCAGTATCTCCGGTACAGATTGTCTCAGTAGCGACAAGCATGATTCCATTCTTGGAACATGACGACGCGAACCGGGCGCTAATGGGTTCTAACATGCAACGGCAGGCAGTACCATTACTCAAACCCGAACGTCCGTTAGTGGGAACAGGTTTGGAAGCCCAAGCAGCGCGTGACTCCGGGATGGTAATTATCTCGCGTACCGATGGCGATGTTACCTACGTTGACGCGACAGAAATTCGGGTGCGTCCGCGATTTAAACCCACCGAAGAAGGCGAAGCAAAACCCACAGCCCAAGAACAGAAAGAGATTCGTTATATCCTTTCTAAATACCAACGCTCAAACCAAGATACTTGTTTGAACCAAAAACCGTTAGTACGGATTGGCGAAAAAGTAGTAGCCGGACAGGTGCTAGCAGATGGTTCTTCTACCGAAGGTGGAGAATTAGCACTAGGTCAAAACATCATCGTGGCTTATATGCCTTGGGAAGGCTACAACTACGAAGACGCGATCTTGATTTGCGAGCGTTTGGTACAAGAAGATATCTATACCTCGGTTCACATTGAAAAATACGAAATCGAGGCTAGACAAACCAAACTAGGACCCGAAGAAATCACCCGTGAAATTCCCAACGTTGGGGAAGATGCGCTACGCCAGTTAGACGAACAAGGAATTATTCGCATCGGCGCTTGGGTACAAGCCGGAGACATTCTCGTTGGTAAAGTCACACCCAAAGGTGAATCTGACCAACCACCCGAAGAAAAACTACTGCGGGCAATTTTCGGAGAAAAAGCGCGGGATGTGCGCGATAACTCCTTACGAGTGCCCAACGGTGAAAAAGGACGGGTCGTTGATGTCCGATTATTTACCCGCGAACAAGGCGACGAATTGCCACCGGGTGCCAACATGGTTGTCCGGGTATATGTAGCCCAAAAGCGCAAAATTCAAGTCGGCGACAAAATGGCAGGTCGTCACGGTAATAAAGGGATTATTTCCAGAATATTACCAGTGGAAGATATGCCTTACTTGCCTGATGGCGGTACGGTAGACATCGTACTCAACCCCTTGGGTGTACCAAGCCGGATGAATGTGGGACAGGTATTTGAGTGCTTATTGGGCTGGGCAGGTCACAATTTAGGCGTGCGGTTTAAGATTACACCGTTTGACGAAATGTACGGTGAAGAATCTTCGCGGCAAATTGTACATGGCAAGTTACAAGAAGCGCGAGATGAGACAGGCAAAAACTGGGTATATAACCCCGACGAACCGGGCAAAATCATGGTTTATGACGGTCGTACCGGGGAACCATTTGACCGACCCATTACCATCGGTGTGGCTTACATGCTCAAATTAGTCCACTTAGTAGACGATAAAATCCACGCACGTTCGACAGGCCCCTACTCGCTGGTTACACAACAGCCTTTGGGTGGTAAAGCACAGCAAGGTGGTCAGCGCTTCGGAGAAATGGAAGTATGGGCACTCGAAGCTTTCGGTGCTGCCTATACTTTGCAGGAGTTGCTAACAGTAAAATCAGACGACATGCAAGGACGTAACGAAGCGTTGAATGCGATCGTTAAGGGTAAGGCAATTCCGCGACCTGGTACACCGGAATCCTTCAAGGTATTAATGCGAGAGTTGCAATCGCTAGGATTGGATATTGCGGTTCACAAAGTCGAAACTCAAGCAGATGGAAGTTCGCTAGATGTGGAAGTCGATTTGATGGCAGACCAATCAGCACGACGCACACCGCCTCGACCTACCTATGAATCGCTATCGCGCGATTCACATGATGATGAAGAGTAAGGAATAGTTAGGAGTTAGGAATTAATATCTCATAACTCCCTTCTAGATATTTCCAAGTC
>JANNFJ010000678.1:0-1927 GCA_031379725.1 Calothrix sp. OTE_75_metabat_31 | reverse complement strand
CAATATTCTCAACGTCGGCCGGCGACTTGTAAACCGTTTTGCGCGCCAGGCGGCCGATATCGATGGAAGGATCGGCCCTCACCTTCTTCATATAGAACTCAAATAATTTTTGCGATCGCATTGCAAACAAAGTCCCGTTTTTCAATACTTGCAATTTTACTCCCATTTCAAACATATCAGCCGCAGGTGCCATCATCACATCGGTCATGCCAGTTTTAGCGAGTAGGTTTTTGGTATGTTCGCAAGCTCCCGCTTCGATGCAAGATTGGTTGATGGAACCTGTGACTATATATGCTGCTCCCATCATGAAAGCTGCTAATGCTGCTTGGGGTGTACCAATTCCCCCCGCTGCTCCGACTCTAACTGGTGTGGAGTAAGCATACGTTTCTTGAATTGCGTCACGGAGGGTGAGAATAGAAGGAAGCAAGCAAACTAAGGAACGATTATCTGTGTGACCTCCAGAATCAGCTTCTACGGTAATGTCATCAGCGAGAGGAATTTTTGCGGCTAAGTTTGCCTGTAATTCGGTAATTAGGTTTTGTTCGACTAATAGCTTGAGAATTTTTGTCGGTGCTGGTTGTAAAAATTTAGTGGCAACTTCAGTTCGGGAGATTTTGGCAATGATTTTGTTTTTAATCTCTATTTCATTAGCTGAATTTACTCCCAGACCGGATGCGCGATAATAAACAATGTTGGGTGTTAAATCCAAAAATGCGGAAGCTTCGACTGTGGTGACACCATATTTGAGATATAAATCTACAGCACCTCGTTCGATTGCAGGTTCGCTTGGACTATGGATTAGGTTGAATGCATAGGGTTTATTTGGGATTGCTTTTTGGATGCGATTGATGGCTGTTTCAATACGGGAAGGAATCAAACCAGCCGCACCAAAGGAACTCAAAATATTATTTTGTCCCAAGGCTATCACCATTTCTTCAGAAGCGATACCATTAGCCATTGCTCCAGTTGTGTAAGCAGATTTCACACTATAACAACTTAGAAAACTTGGGTCGCCTAATTGTTGAATTGGTAAGGGTGGAACGGCTGTTAAAGTGTCTATTTGTTCAATATTGTGATTAGTATTGCCTAAGTAACCATCATTTGTGATGCCGACTCGATTTGATTCTTTGATTACATAACAAGGCTGGTCTAAATTTAGTAACTTAACTTTTATTCCTTCCTCTTCAAAGGCGACAGAATTTAATGAGCCTTGCCACGCTGGATTTTGATTGCTAATAAATCCAGTAAATTTGATTTTATTATCTTTGAGAGGTAAATGAGTTGATAACGTCATGTCGATGATTTTATTGAATAATATAAATTAAAACAATTTTGAATTTATGATAATGCTAAACTTTTATATTCATAATTAATATGGGGAAAATACGGAGACTTTTAGGACTTACGCAACAGCTATAGTAAAGATTGACCGCAGAGGCACAGAGAACACGGAGTAATAAATAGTGGGTTTGGGAGAGTTTTGCGTAAGTCCTAACTTTAACTAAATATTAATTAAATTTAGATAATAATTATCTGATTTCTCTATGTTATCGCATGGTGGATAATTAAAAAATAAGTGATTTTACTGAGGAAGTATGCTGGTTTTAACGAATATCTTAAAAAAAGATACAAAAAATAAAAATAAATTGTTTTTTTAATCAGAACTAAACCACTATTAATATAGATGAGTTCCAAACCATTACAAGCGGATAATAAAATAAATTTCCAATTGCAGCAAAATTCTGTGGCAATTATCGGGATGGGATGTATTTTACCCGAAGCGATAAATTTACAAGAATACTGGGAAAATATTGTTGGCGAAGTTGATTGTATTACTGACGTTCCTGCTACACGTTGGCATATCGACGACTATTATGATTCTAACCCAAATACGCCAGATAAAACCTATTGTAAACGTGGTGGTTTT
>JANNFJ010000601.1:0-1819 GCA_031379725.1 Calothrix sp. OTE_75_metabat_31 | reverse complement strand
TAATATTGTTGGTTGGGTGGGGCGGGTTTGGGGTTAATTGATATTATCGGTTGGGTGGGGCGGGTTTATGAAGATTTTTTGTTTTCGGTTGGGATTGTCGGTAAACCCGCCCGTACAGGTCTGAGGTTTTATTAATATTTTTGGTTGGGTGGGGCGGGTTGATGAGAATTTTTTGTTTTTGATTTAGATGGTTTGGGGTTGTATTTGTATTGTCATCAGTAGAAATTATTTTTAGAGAAGTGAATGTGAACTTTTTTCTAGGGTGTGCTGTTTGGGCTTATAAAGGTTGGGTGGGAGAATTTTACCCGCAAGGAACTCGCAATGCCGATTTTCTCAGTCTTTACAGCCGACGCTTTACGACAGTCGAAGGTAATACAACATTTTATGCTGTACCGAAAAAAGAAAGTGTTGCTAAGTGGGAGAGTGATACTCCTCCAGGTTTTAAATTTTGTTTGAAGTTACCGCGTGACATCACTCACAATGGATTATTGCAACCCTATATTCCCAAAGCTTTAGAGTTTGCTGAACGAATGAGTCCTCTGGGGACGCGCTTGGGGCCGATGTTCGCGCAGTTACCACCGAGTTATGCACCAACACTTATTGAAGATTTAGCTGTTTTTTTAGAAGCTTGGCAGTCAACTAAGTTACCTTTGGCGGTTGAAGTTCGCCATATGGACTGGTTCCGGGATATTAATAATGCAAATGAGTTAAATTTGCTTTTACAGCGGTTTGGTGTGGGTCGAGTCTTGCTTGATACTCGTCCAATTTATAGCGGGGATGATGACCCTCAGTTAGAATCCGAACGACGCAAACCGCAACTACCATTACAGTTTACCCGCACGGCACCATTTAGCTTAATTCGATTTATTTCGCACCCAAATTTGGAAGTTAATGAAGCGTTTATGAGGGAATGGGTAGCGCAAATTCAAAATTGGTTGCGAGAAAATACGCAGATTTATTTTTTCGTCCACTGTCCGGTTGAAGAGTTTTCTCCCAAAAATGCGCGTTATTTTCAACAATTGTTGGAAGATAATGGGATAGAAGTACCAGCTTTACCTTGGAATTTGCTCGATAATCCTCCAAATCAGTTGAGTTTGTGGTGAGTCCCGTAGGATAGGCCGAAAAGCCTGTTCGGACTAATGCCCGTCCAACCTATATTTTCCCATCAAGCCAAGATTAGGAAAAAAGTCATAGTTAGGAACATTATTTATATTACTTAGGTTATAGTTTGACTTTTCGTTATGGCTTTAGACTATAAACATAGTCAAAAAGGTTTTTCTAGTTGGCGTTGGCATTATCTAACAACTTGCTGATGTACAACGCTTTCTGGTTTTGTTCTGTTTGATGTAAGTTTTTTAGGAAGGTGTTTCATGAATTTGAATTTGAAACGCGCACTCTTGCCAAATCTATTGGCAACCAGTTTACTTGGTGTTACCCTACTTCCCGCGCAACCTGCTGCTGCAGACGACCAAATTTTGCGCGATATTGGTATCGGTGCTGCTGCTGGTATAGTTACAGGGGCAATCACCAATGATGGTTCAGCGCTAAAAAATGGTATCAATGGTGCTGCTGCCGGTGCTGCGGTGAATGGTGCCAATGGTCTTAGGAAGAACCGCAGGAATCGCAGCATTGTGCAGGATGTTGGTGTCGGTGCTGCTGGGGGTACGGTGTCGGGTGCTATTACTAACCGTAAAAATACTGGTAGTAATGCGCTCAATGGTGCGGCTGCGGGGGCTGCAATTCATTTACTGACACGGTAAGTATATCGCTCTAATTCGCTGATGCATTAGACATTTAGCGGTTCGTGTCATTAATTTTG
>JANNFJ010000597.1:0-2104 GCA_031379725.1 Calothrix sp. OTE_75_metabat_31 | reverse complement strand
TGAACGCAAATATCATTTGCAATAAAGTTGTGAGTATTAGGGATAGTTAGGTCATAAACTTGTTTTTCACCAATTGACTCAATCGAAACAATTTTATCCCAGTAGATATCGCTATCAGCTAACTGCTGAAGCGGTAAATTTTCTAAAGCTGATGCTAATATCCATAACCGTTCCCGCGATAAAGTACGTTTACCAACATGTAGATTGGAAGAGGCTTTAATACCTGCACGTCGAGCTAAAGTAGACCAAGATTCGTTTCCTTTTGCCGCTGCTAGTTGTTCCCACTCAATTGGAATTGTGTCATGGTTCGTTTGATATACTCTTCCTTCTAAAGTAACTTCAACTTGAGAAATAGCTTTTTCTTTACCGAATATACCTATTTCGAAAACAAAGGTTTTGATAGAATAAGCGTCGGTAATATCGAGTTGCCAAGCTTTATGGCGAGTATCTTTATATTTGACTGACCTTTCTTTAAGCGCAGCAATAATACCAAATCTCAGCAGTAAATGTTGAATTTGTCGAGCGAGTTTTTCGCTAACTGTACAATACCCCAATTGTACCTGACCTGTTTTTAAAACTGATGCCCATCCATCGGTTGCAAACAAACGGTTGAGGAATAAAGCTATTTGCGATCGCGTTAATTTAAATATTATGTCTGGGATAGTTTTTGCATGAGCATCTTTACCCCAAATCCCTAATTCTCGCAGCCAATGTGTTAAAGAATTACTACTATTTTTACTAATTGCATTCAGACCAATAGAAGCTAATTTTTCTGTTAAAATTTGCAGTGTTTCACACAGTAATTTAAACGTCTCTGCACTCGGTACGCATTTTCCGTTTTGCCAATTACAGACTAAAGCCGGACTTACTTTTAGTATTTGGCTTAATTCTCTAGCTGATATATTCTGAGATTTAATAACTGTTTTTAAACATTCAGCAAAAATCTTCCTTTGAGAAGCAAGAAATTCTGAATTTCCAGTTACATATAACGTAGGTGTTCGCGTACCGTTTGATGTTTCAAGCCTAACTTTCATGCCAACAAAATTAGTTACAGCTTGAGAAAAATCTTCTTGCAGTAAAGGGTTATTATTTGTAAATTGAGGACTAATATGAGTTAAACAACCATCACCAATTAAATAAGCTAGTATTTTGATTTCGCTATCGCGCATTATTTCTGTACCAAACACCTCTAATTTACGCGGTACAGCAATTTTATCACCTACTTTCAATTCCGAAAGTTTACGCCATCCATTAACAGTTAAATATGGATGGGTAATAGTTGTTTCAACATATTTTCCCAAACGAGTAGTAACGCGAAAAACTGGTTTGATGCCATCATCAATATAGGCTGAAGGTTGAGTTTGATAAAACCTCCAATCATTGCCCAGGGAAAGTAATTGAGCTTGACGATTTTTATATATTGCTTCGATTGTCGAAATCGAACCATCTGCTAGCAATATTTCTGTATCAAACGCCACACATTTTCCCATTGCCGGCCTCCCAGCAACAATAATCATATCAGAGCGTTGAAAACCTCCGTTTACTAATGCATCTAAATCATAAAAACCGCAGGAAATACCCGGTAAAGCTATGCCTTGATTGCGTTCTTCGATATCCGAAAAGTTGCTAATCAAAGAGTCCCCAATATGCACTAAACCCGACTGCGATCGCTCCTGGGAAATGCCAAAAACTTTTTGCTCGGCTTTATCGAGTATTTGCGGCAATTCGGTTTCGGTTTCATACCCCAACTGGACTATTTCATTACCTGCTTTAATCAACTTTCGGCGCTGGTATTTATCCATTACTACCTGCGCTAATGCATCGATATTAATCGCAGATACAGTCCGTTCTAGCAGCGATACTAACTTATTTCTCCCCCCAATCCGATTCAATAAATCATTATCATTCAAGCAACTAACGATATTTAAAAAATCAGTTGGTTTCCCCTGTGCGTGTAACCGCAATGCAGCTTGATAAATATCTCGATGGGCACCAATATAAAATGCTTCGGCAACTAATCTATCGTTAATTCGACCTATCGCTTCCGGGTCGAGCAAAATACCCCCCAAAATAGCTTCCTCTACCCCAAAATATTGATGTAGAG
>JANNFJ010000596.1:0-11331 GCA_031379725.1 Calothrix sp. OTE_75_metabat_31 | reverse complement strand
CTACAATCTCCTGGGGCAATAAAAAATTCAGTTTCTAACAAGTATAATTTATGATTCTTTAGATAAACCGAATATACGTAAGGGTACGATAATATCGTGCCCCTACAATCCCAATACTCCTCGGTTAAGACATTTTCCCAGAGGTGATCCCCCTAAATCCCCCGCTAAATTGGGGGACTTTGTAAGGCTTTTAGCCCCCCTTTTTAAGGGGGGTTGGGGGGATCAAAATCCTTAACGCCCGCAGTATTGCCTACAATCTTGTGGGATAACAAATAATCTATTTTTTATAACAAGTGTTACCTATGATTCCTTAGACGTGCTGAATATACCGTAAGGGCGCGATACTATCGTGCTAACCAACCTTTCTTTCTGTCACCAAAGTCAAACCAACCCATTCACCCTTATCGTCGTAAGTCCGAATCATCCGTTGACGTAAAGTCGGTTCGATTAACCAACCAATTTCTAAAAATAAGGGTTGCCGTAACTGTACTTTCACGGGAAATGTAGCAGAAGCACCATCGGGCAACATTAATACCTGTATGGGATTTTGAGGATTGTTATCAAATTCAAGGATAGAACCATTAATACTTGCACTTGAAGTAATAGTTCTGCCATTAAAGGTGAGATTTTGAATTAATCGATTTGTACCATCAAGTTGCAATTGCATATTACATGAATATGTAGTCGGTTCGCGCCAATCTGGATATATTGTTACTGCTTCCCCTACCCATTCTCCTAGCAATGCGTCAACTTTCAAAACGGGACGCTCTGAAAGTTCGGTTCCTTCACTATGTTCGCGGATGAGGACAATTTTCTGTAAGCTGCTATTAGTGTCGAAAACTTGAACCAGACGCAACCGACGATTTTGATAAATCAAGCCAAATTCTGCACCAAATTCTGTAAATGGGGCAAATTGTATAGTCCCTTGGCAAAATGCACCATTTTCAAAGAATAAGATACCTTTCGATAAAGTACTAAATTCTAAAACTAAATCCTTTGTACCCTGACGTTGCAGCGTCAAACGTGCAGATTGGTTATTGTTCAATCCTTCCAGGGTTAAATGACTGGGGATATCTTCGATTTGTTCGCCCTGGGGTGAAAACCCAGTAAACGAACCGACCCAGACACCGAGATTTTGTAGAAAAGATTCCCATTGATTCATAATTTTGGGGGAGTGTGGGGTGAGGTCGGATGTCGGGAGTATGGGGTGAGGTCGGATATCGGGAGTGTGGGGTGGGATCGGATGTCGGGAGTGTGGGGTGGGGCGGGTTTATGAAGATTTTTCGTTATCATTCGTTATCATATTAGTCTAGTCGTGAAACCCGCCCTTACAGGCTTTCCCTTTTTCTTGGACTCTCTCCACCCTTTCCCCTATACTCCCTACTTCCCTAATTCCTGGCAAACCGACGAACTGCAAATAGACTTCCCATTAATCCTACCGTTGCACCGAACCCTAAAAGTATTAATGGCAAAAGTAATGTTTGGGTTGCTGTTAATTTTAACCCGGTGGTGAGGAACTTGATAAATTCGGGTTGATTAATAAGTAATTTACGTAAAAACTGCTGCGTCAAACTAATAAAACCCCAAGCTATTCCACCACCAAATAAACCGAATGCGATACCTTGAAAAACGAAAGGCAAGTATATCCACGTAGCAGTAGCGCCAACGAGTTGCATAACTTCGATTTCTCGACGACGTGCCATAACAATTAAGCGAATGGTGATACTGGTTACACAAACGGCTGTAAAAGTTAAAATAATTGTAATTGTTAGGGTTATCCAGTTTAAACCGCGATGTAATTGGGCAATACGTACTACAGCTTCATCGATATATTGCACCGTTTCCACGCCTTTGATCTTAGCCAACTGCGTTGCTAGTCGTGGCACAACATCAGAATTTCTAGCCTTAACTTTGAGTTCATCTACTAACGGGTTGCTACCAAGTTGCTGGGTTGCATCTTGAATATCGGACATTCCCAATTCTTGCACCAACTTCGTCCAAGCTTGGTCTTTTGTTATTTTTTTGACATCGGCAACCTGGGGCATGTTAGCGATCGCTTCTGCTAATTTATCGGTATTCGCTGTGGCATTGGCATCAAGATAAACCGACACTTCGAGCTGGCTGCCAAACTGATTGAGGAGCTTTTCGAGTTGCCACGATGTTTGTAAGCTCATGCCAAATAGAAATAGCAGCACGGTGACAGTACTTATTGCGGCCCAATTCATCCACCCACCGCGTTTTAAGCCTAAAAAAGTTTCTTTGAGCAAATAATCAAATTTTGTAAAAATTTTCAGCACGGTTAACACCAGGATATCGAGCGATACCAAGTTATAGCCTAAAAGTAGGGGGAGGTAGGGAGATGTCTGGAGTGTGGGGTGTGTCGGGTGGGGTGGGGCGGGTTTATAAGGATTTTTTGTGGGATGATTAGTTGGTTGGTTAACCCGCCCTTACAGGATCTAGGTCTATTTCTCCCCCCTCTCCCTCCCTCTCCCCCTCTCTCCCCTACATCCCACACCCATACACCCAAATTGTTAAGATTGAGGGACAAGCACCGTATAAAACCCTAGCCTAACTGAGCGAGTGACATTTTCCATGCCTTCTGATATAGCGGTTGAAAAGAAAAAGTTAAAAAATCCACCTTTGGAGTTGCATTATTTGGGCGATCGCGCTTTGCGTCAACCTGCCAAACGGGTAACTAAAATCGATGATGAATTGCGGCTCTTGGTGCGCCAAATGCTGCAAACTATGTATAGTAGCGATGGTATTGGTTTAGCTGCACCGCAAGTTGGTATTAATAAGCAGCTGATCGTCATCGATTTGGAACCAGACAATGCCGATTATCAGCCCTTGGTGCTGATTAACCCCACCATTAAACAAGTTAGTAAAAAAATCTGTAGTGCCGAGGAAGGGTGTTTGAGTATTCCAGGTGTCTACCTTGATGTTAAGCGTCCCGAAACTGTGGAAGTTGCCTACAAGGACGAATATGGTCGTCCCAAGACGCTCAAAGCAAACGATTTACTGGCACGTTGCATCCTGCACGAGATGGATCACCTCAATGGTGTGGTATTTGTAGACCGTGTGGAAAATTCTTTAGCTTTGTCGCAGGAACTGTCTAAAAATGGTTTCTCGCAGCAAGCTGTTAAACCAATTTCATAGGGTGGAACTCTTACTGTGTATACATTAACTCCAAAAAGCGGTTTGTTTCTAGCTGGTTCGTGCATTACTGCGATCGCATCGGTTGGGTCGGTTTTTGAACTCACTTCGGGAGAACCCAATTTCGGGATGCAAGCAACTGGCATCATCTTAGCTTTATCGATTCCCCTGACTGTACTACTTTTTGTTGCAGCTGTCAGGGATGCAAGGGCTAACATTAAATAAGCATCAGGTTGAAATAAGGGGAGGGATTAGGGAAAGAGAATAATATTCATCCTTTATCCTTTCTCCTTTTATTTACAAAAATTTTAAATGACTGCCTATTGATCAGATTCCCAATTTTAGAAAGTTGGGAATCTTGTTTTATATATATTTTCCGTAATCGTATTATCTCAAACTGTATCCCTTTACCAGGATTTACTTAAAATTTAAGCTTGCTTGTCGCGGATTTTAATAAGTTGCTTTCCTTAACATCATCTTAATAAAAGGGGTGAAACCCCCTGTGCCCTAAACCATTGAGAGGGCTATAAAAGGTCTGCATGTATAAAGCAATTCAAAAATCGCGCAGGCTACTAAATCCCCGACTTCTTTAAGAAGTCGGGGATCTGACCTCACGACTTAAAACTAAACAGGTGCTTTTATTTACTCCATATACGACGGTTGCTACTCAAAAAAGGCATCTTACTTAGAACCTGACATTAATTTTTATAGATAGAGGTAAAAAATGAGATACGAAAAACTTTCCCCAGGCTTATTACTCGCATACGAAGACTACCAACGTGAAGGCGAAACCGCATTAATTCCCCACAGGCGATCGCTTGGTATTGTCGCTGCAAAAAGTTCCATCAAACCAGCCAAAAGCGTTGTATTCGTCTACTGTGACGAACAAGCCGATTTAACGCACCTCGAACAATACGGAATTCGGCTCAACCAAAACACCGGACATGTACGAACTGCTTATTTGCCTGTAGATGGATTAGATGCTTTATCGGAAGAAGCAGCAGTGCAACGCATCAAACCATCGCGGAAAATGAAACTTTTGGCAGTTGCACCAGATAAAGTCAAATTACCTGAATTCAAAAACAAAAGCGGGTTAACAGGTAAAGGTGTTGTCATCGGTGTAGTAGACAGTGGTATCGATGCAAAACACCCTGCTTTTGCTGGACGGATTTTGCGAATTTGGGATCAAACTATGTCGGGGCCTGGTGTTACTGAAGGTAACTACGGGGCAGAATTTACCGGGGAACAACTGAGCATTTCCCAAGATGTCGATGGACATGGTACTCACGTTGCAGGTATTGCAGCAGGTGAAGATACAAACTATTGCGGTGTTGCACCCCTTGCCGAATTAGTTGTAGTTCGCAGCGATTTACAAGATGCTCACATCGCCGATGCTATCCGCTACGTTTTCCGAATTGCACAGGAGTTAGGAAAACCCGCTGTTGTCAATCTCAGCTTGGGTGGACATGCCGATGCACACGATGGTAGCGACTCGTTATGTAAAATCATCGATGCGGAAACGGGACCTGGGAAAATCGTTTGCTGTGCAGCGGGCAATGAGGGCAACGATAACATTCACGGTCAAATCAATATTGAACCTAGTTCAATGTGTTCGATGCGGTTCAATGTTCCCCTCAATCAGGCTCCCATTGTTTGGTTGAATGGTTGGTATTCAAGTAGTGCCCAATTAGAAGTACAATTACGGAGTCCCAGTGGGTTTGTAACACCTTGGCAAAAAATTGTCACTGACGGTAACCCATCGCAAGATTACACCCTGTCAGATGCCCGCGTCCAAATTGTTACACCAGGAGCTGACCCCAGTAATGGTGACTATAATTTCTTCGTCCAAGTTCGCGGTATTGGTTCTTCTCCGGTAGTAGGTGGCATTTGGCAGTTACGATTACGTAATAATACAGATAAAGCAACCCGCCTTGATGTTTGGACAATTGATAATTCGGGGTCAGTATTATTTACGGGTAGCAGCATCCAAGATGCGATGAAAATCGGCTCGCCCGGTGCTGCTAAAAGTGCCGTTACAGTGGCATCTTATACAGTCCAAGCAAAATACACAGATATCGACGGTCAAGAGCGCGAAGTCGGGATGAAGTTGAATGATATTTCCGACTTTAGCAGCGAAGGCCCGTTGCGGAATAATGCCCAAAAGCCCGATGTCGCTGCACCAGGAGCAATGATTTGTTCGGCTATGTCATCGGCTGCTGGTTTCGACCGTTCGATGATGATTAATGCCAAGTTCCTGATGATGGCTGGTACGAGTATGGCATGTCCGTTTGTTACGGGTTTAGTAGCGCTGTTATTGGAACGCTCTAGCACTTTGACTCCCGATCAAGTTAAAGAATTGTTACGGAACAATAGTTCGATTCCCGAACAACCCCAAGGTACTTTCGATCCAAAATGGGGCTTCGGTTTAATTAAAACCGAATCCTTGTAATATTCTGGTAGCACGGGCTATAAGCCTCTACAGTCAAGCTGCTGTTTCATCGTAGGATATGCATCTCGCCTGTCCTACCAACCTCAATACTGCGTAGGTTTTGAGGAAATTAGAAACCCGGTATCTTGGAGATACCGGGTTTCTAGTACCGTGTGGCGGAAATAAGAATATTATTGTAGTGCGTAGGCTTGCGCCAGCCCGCAGGGCTTGCATCTTGCTCGCGTACTACATAAAGCGAGCAAGATGCTCGCACTACTTTTTTCAAAATTGAAATTGGTAAAATATGTCTTAACTCATGCTGAATATGACTATTGCGACACAACTGCTGGAATTGGGTGTGCCTGCGAATGATATCATTTTAGCGTTTCACTCTCCTTACATGCGCCAATTCACGGAGTTTGCGACTAATTGAGAAGCTCGATATATGATACTACGTATAGATCGCAATTACTCCGCATTTGGATAGGGGCGTAGTTTTGAGAAATTTGATACTTTGGTTATGGAGCAAGTAAAAGATTTGCCTGTGGCGTTTTCGATCTATGTATGAATTATAAAAAACTCGATGCTGGTTTGGCTATGGCTGTTAATCAGGTGGAAAATCCTCAAGCGCCGAGTTTGGTGGTGTTTATTCGTGTCAACCAACCTTTAGATAATAGCGCTTTCACATTTCTTGAAAGTTTGGGTATCAAGGATGTGACTTTAGGTAAGGAAGTTTTTACGGCTACTGTTTCTACGGACGCTATTTCCCAATTGTCTGGCCAATCTTGGGTGCAGTTTCTTCAACTTTCACAAAAACTACGCTTTGTTAATCAAGAATAGTCTTAGTTCGTTAATTTTTGTCTAAGCATTATATAAGTATAATTACTAAACTAAAGCAAGTAGCAGATGGAACTCAGTAACAAATGATGCTTGTGCGATCGCATTGATTTTTGAAAGTAGAAATAGCTGAAAAATGAACCACAAAGGGCACAAAGGGCACAAAGGGAAGAGGAACTGTAAGCAACTATACACAGTACAATTAGATATTAAAAATGTAATTTGATACTTTGTGGTGATTTATGCATGAGTGTTTTGTGATAATTGGTACTGGTTATCTACAGGAAACTTAACTAAATACAATTAACGATCCCCCTTACCAGCAGATCCAGAGCATCCTAAACTGTAGATGGAGTTGACGGCAGTCGGGAGAATAAGAAGTGAAAAAGGTATTGTCTATCATTCTCGGCGGCGGTGCAGGTACCCGCCTCTACCCATTAACAAAATTACGCGCTAAACCGGCAGTACCAGTTGCAGGTAAATACCGCTTAATAGATATCCCCGTTAGTAATTGTATAAATTCGGAAATATTCAAAATCTACGTTCTGACGCAATTCAACTCGGCATCTTTAAATCGGCACATTGCCCGTACCTACAGCTTTGCTGGTTTTAGCGAGGGGTTTGTCGAGATTTTAGCTGCACAGCAAACACCAGAAAACCCTAGTTGGTTCCAAGGAACGGCAGATGCGGTACGTAAGTACATTTGGTTGTTGGAAGAATGGGATATTGACGAGTTTTTGATTTTGTCGGGTGACCACCTTTACCGGATGGATTATCGCCTATTTGTGGAACGTCATCGCCAAACGAACGCTGATATTACTCTTTCAGTAGTTCCAATGGACGAACGGCGAGCTTCGGATTTTGGTTTAATGAAAACTGATGATTCGGGTAGGGTAATTAGCTTTAGCGAAAAACCCAAGGGTGAAGCATTAACCCAGATGCGGGTGGATACAACGTTACTAGGATTGTCGAAAGAGCAAGCCCAACTCCAGCCTTACATCGCTTCGATGGGGATTTACGTTTTTAAAAAAGAAGTTTTGATCAAACTGTTGAGAGAATCTTTAGAACGAACGGATTTTGGTAAAGAGATTATTCCCGATGCGGCAAAAGACTATAATGTTCAAGCTTATTTATTCGACGGTTACTGGGAAGATATCGGAACAATCGAAGCGTTCTATCATGCCAACTTGGGATTAACGCAGCAACCGTTACCCCCATTTAGTTTCTACGATGAAAAAGCACCAATCTACACTCGTCCTCGGTATTTACCTCCCAGCAAATTATTAGATTGTCACATTACGCAGTCAATTATCGGCGAAGGCTGTATTTTGAAAAATTGCCGCATTGAGCATTCGGTATTGGGAGTGCGATCGCGTATCGAATCAGGTTGTAGTATCGAAGATTCGCTCATTATGGGTGCTGACTTTTACCAAGCCTTCGCTGAACGTCAAAATAGCACTGAAAACGACAATATCCCTGTCGGGATTGGTACGGACACCATTATTCGTCGTGCCATCATCGATAAAAATGCCCGTATTGGTCATGATGTCCGCATTATCAACAAAGATAATGTCCAAGAAGCCGAACGCGAAAGCCAAGGCTTTTACATCCGTAGCGGCATCGTTGTCGTTCTTAAAAACGCCACCATCCCCGACGGTACGATTATTTAAGAGGAGGGAGTAGAGGTAATACTAACTCGGAGTTTTGGGAAAATTAGAAACCCGGTTTCTTAAAGAAACCGGGTTTCTAGTCCCCTCGACTATTCTTAACCGACAAGTGTCGGAACTAGAGGAAGTAGATACTTTCCTTACTCCCCACTCCCTTGTTCTTGTTCGGAAATTGCCCTTTACGATGAGCAAGAACCACACGCCATTTTATTTAATCTTTGTTAATTTAAAATCAGGGCATTTTTTGGTAATCATATTTAAGTATGATGACTACTGAAAAATGTCTCCAAACTGGCACTCAATAGCTACCAGTTGGATTATTTTTGTATAAATCTAAAAAAATATTAGTAATATCAACAGGAGGCCATCGTTATGGCTGCAACCGACTTTAAAGACTATTATTCACTTCTGGGAGTTAACAAAACTGCCAGTCAAGATGAAATTAAACAAGCGTTTCGCAAATTAGCACGTAAGTATCACCCCGATGTGAACCCCGGTAACAAACAAGCTGAGGCAAAATTTAAAGAAGTCAGCGAAGCTTACGAAGTTTTATCCGACCCCGACAAACGCCAAAAATACGACCAATTCGGTCAATATTGGAAACAAGCAGGACAAGGATTCCCAAATCCTGGTGGTGCTGGTGTTGATATGGGTGGTTTCGACTTTAGCCAATACGGTAGTTTCGATGATTTTATCAACGAATTATTAGGGCGTTTTGGTGGTGCTGCCCCCCGTAGTGGTGGTTCCCAAAGCTATTCGTACCGCACTTCTACCGGTGCAAATCCTTATGGTGGTTTTGGTGATTATGGCTTCCAAGATCCGAGTGCTGGTGCTGCAACCCAAGATAGTGAAGCGATAATTTCCCTTACTTTTGTCGAGGCTTTTCATGGTATCGAAAAGCAATTAAGTTTAGGTAATGAAATTATCAAAGTTCGCATTCCTGCGGGTGCAAAAACTGGCAGTAAATTGCGCGTTCGTGGTAAAGGGCCTATAAATCAGTTAAGCAAGCAACGTGGCGATTTATACTTAAAAGTCGAACTGAAACCACATGCATTTTTTCAATTAGAGGGTGATAACTTAGTTTGCGAAGTCGCTATTGCACCCGATGAAGCGGTTTTGGGTACATCAATTGATGTTCCTACACCTGAAAATACAACAGCAAAAGTCAATATTCCAGCAGGAATACGTTCGGGTCAGTCATTGCGGTTGCGGGGTAAAGGTTGGGTATTAGCTAATAATGGACGGGGGGATTTATTGGTGAAGATTGCGATCGCAACTCCCAAAGAGGTGACGCAGCAAGAACGCGAGTTATACGAAAAACTCAGTAGTATCCGTTCCTACAACCCCCGCAGCAATTTAAATAACGTCCGATTGTAGAAAAAACGTAGGTTAGGCATCCTGCCTGACCGGACAATATTTTTGCTCGCAAGGCTATTCGACTATGCTACGGATTACACTTCATGTTGCTGCATCAAAGCTTTCATTCGTTCTTTGAATGCTTCAATTGCTTCTAGGGTTGGTTGGGTATTTTGCCATGCTAGACGTTGCGTAAGAGTATCGCACCACTTACCGATTTTCGGATAATCAATAAGGCTAAAATCTAAAATCGGCAATAAAGTAACCGCACATCCAGCAACAATGTCACCCAAGCTTAAACTTTCCTTACCAAAATACTGTTTATCACCCAACAAATCCTCAAAAAATTTCAACACAGTCGCAATTTTCTGATTTGCCTGTGCCAATTTTTGTGAATCATCTACCAACGCAAATCCCATCATCCGATTAATTAACGGGTACATAGCTGGGGCTAGTTCATTAACCGTTAACATCTGCACCATGCGTACTGTTGCCAACTCTTTCGGATCAGTTGGTAACATTGCTGTTGGATATTTTGCTTCTAGATAGTCCAAAATTGCTAAAGATTCGATTACCTTAAACCCATCATCAACCAAAACAGGAATGTGATGAAAAGGGTTGAGTATGAGAAATTCTGGTTGGAGTTGGTCACCGTCGATTTTCATCTCAACAAGCTCAAATTCCAACCCTTTTTCTAATAGCAATATCCAGACACGACGCGAATTCTGGGAAAGCGGCTGATGATATAGTTTCAACACAAGAATACCTCACAAATTTTGCCTTTAGTAAATCCTATCAACTTATTACTCAGTTCCTTTAAAATCAAGGAGCTTTTTTGCCTTGTGTGACCGTCTATCCTCATAATTAGAAATAAGGACTTACGCAAAATCTCTCCCAAACCCGCTATTTACTCAGTGCCGCGCCAGGTGCTACAACGGGGGGGAACCCCCGTTGTAGCACTGGCTTCTCCGTGTCTCTGTGGTCAGTTTTTTTATACACTTATTGCGTAAGCCCTAAAAATAATAAAATGAAAATTAGTTTTAAATTACTGAATATACAATGTTATTATCGTTTCTAAGTAATTTCGTTGCTGCTATCAGCCAAGAATTATTTCCTTCAAAACAAAGATTTAGAAAATCTGCGATCGTTTGGTTTGCTTTAAGTTTGACATTTGCCTCATATTACGGCATTTTATCGCTACAACAAACTTTTAGAAGTGAATACGTTATTCAAGATGATGCAAGAGAATATGTGTTTTGGATGCAGCGATTTATTGAACCAGATTTACTGCCAAACGATTTAATGGCAGATTATTTTCAGTCAGTAACACCACTGGGATATGCTGCACTTTACAAATTAGTAGTTAATTTTGGCATAAATCCTTTAAACTTCAGCAAAATATTGCCTCCATTGCTAGGTTTAATTAGCAGTACGTTCTGTTTTCGTTTAAGTCTAAGACTATTTCCAGTTCCAGCAGCAGCATTTGCAGCAACATTACTATTAAATCAAAGTTTATGGTTCAACAGTGACTTATCGTCAGCGGTTCCCAGAAGTTTTATATATCCACTGTTATTATTATTTATTGATTATTTACTGCAAAAATCTTGGTTAATTCTCTTTATAATCACTGTATTAGAAGGATTATTTTATCCCCCATTGATATTAATTTCTACAGGATTTTTTTGCATTCGGTTGCGACGTAATTATTTGTTAATAGTGGGGATGTTGGGACTAGGGTTTGCAGCAATATTGCCCTATGCCTTCTCTTCTTCCGAATATGGCCCAGTTGTAACAGCTAGTCAAGCTTGGAAAATGCCAGAACTTTGGACAGGAGGACGGCATCCTTTTTTTGACACAAATCCTTGGCAATTTTGGTTAATTGGGCAACAT